>NZ_JBJJLC010000007.1:0-17589 GCF_045449855.1 Marinobacter alkalisoli
GGTATCACCATCGCGACTTCCCACGTAGAGTACGATTCTCCGACTCGTCACTACGCCCACGTAGATTGCCCGGGCCACGCGGATTATGTGAAGAACATGATCACTGGTGCGGCGCAGATGGACGGCGCGATCCTGGTATGTTCCGCAGCTGACGGCCCCATGCCGCAGACTCGCGAGCACATCCTGCTGTCTCGTCAGGTTGGCGTACCGTACATTGTCGTGTTCCTGAACAAGGCCGACATGGTAGACGATGAAGAGCTGCTCGAGCTGGTTGAGATGGAAGTTCGCGAACTTCTGGAGCAGTACGACTTCCCGGGCGACGACACGCCGATCATTACCGGTTCCGCGCTGATGGCGCTGGAAGGTAAAGACGACAACGAAATGGGTACTACCGCTGTCAAGAAGCTGGTAGAAGCCCTGGACGACTACATCCCTGAGCCGGAGCGCGCGATCGATCAGCCGTTCCTGATGCCGATTGAGGACGTATTCTCCATCTCCGGTCGTGGTACTGTGGTAACCGGTCGTGTTGAGCGTGGCATCATCAAGGTGGGTGACGAAGTGGAAATCGTTGGTATCAAAGATACCGTGAAGACCACTTGTACCGGTGTTGAGATGTTCCGCAAGCTGCTGGACGAAGGCCGTGCCGGTGAGAACGTTGGTGTTCTGCTGCGTGGTACCAAGCGTGACGACGTTGAGCGTGGTCAGGTTCTGTGTGTACCGGGCTCCATCAAGCCGCACACCAAGTTTGAGTGCGAAGTGTACGTGCTGTCCAAAGAAGAAGGTGGTCGTCATACGCCGTTCTTCAAGGGCTATCGTCCGCAGTTCTACTTCCGTACCACCGACGTAACCGGTTCTTGCGAACTGCCGGAAGGTGTGGAAATGGTAATGCCGGGTGACAACGTGAAGATGAGTGTTACCCTGATTGCTCCGATCGCCATGGAAGATGGTCTGCGCTTCGCGATTCGCGAAGGTGGCCGTACCGTTGGTGCCGGCGTAGTCGCCAAGATCATCGAGTAACCTTCGGGTTACTCGATAGTAGTTGCACTGAGTTGTTTCGGTGCAGGCCAGTAGCTCAATTGGCAGAGCAGCGGTCTCCAAAACCGCAGGTTGGGGGTTCGATTCCCTCCTGGCCTGCCATTTTTTAACATCCGGATACATAAGCTGATTCCTATGGAGTCAAAAGCCGTTCAGTCAACCAGTCGTTTCGATACCCTGAAGTGGCTGGTTGTTTTTGTTCTGATTGCCATCGGTGTGGTGGGAAATCAGTATTTTAATGCCGAGTCATTGCTGTATCGTGTTCTGGCTCTTGTGGCTCTTGCGTTGGTGGCGGCTTTTGTTGCGCTGCAGACCGACCGCGGTCGTCGTTTTGCGACGCTCCTCAAGGAAGCCAGGGTTGAGATCCGGAAAGTTGTATGGCCCACCCGGCCCGAGCTGATCCAGACCACCGTTATTGTGGTGGTTTTTGTATTGGTGGTGGCGTTGTTGTTGTGGGGAATGGATTCGTTGATCAGTTGGCTGGTCGCCGGATTTATCGGTTAACAGGAGTGGGCAATGGCTAAGCGCTGGTACGTCGTTCATGCGTATTCTGGCTTTGAAAAGCACGTAATGCGCACTCTGAAAGAGCGTGTGGCTCTTAACGGCATGGAAGAGCAGTTCGGTGACATTCTGGTGCCCACCGAAGAAGTCGTGGAGATGCGTGACGGGAAGAAGCGCAAGAGTGAGCGCAAGTTCTATCCCGGTTATGTGTTGGTCCAGATGGAAATGGACGATGCCACCTGGCACCTGGTGAAAAATACGCCGCGTGTGCTCGGGTTTATCGGTGGTACCAAGGATAAGCCGGCGCCGATCACTGAGCGTGAGGCGGAGGCTATTTTGCGTCGCGTCGAGAGTGGCGCCGACCAGCCGAAGCCCAAAACGTTGTTTGAGCCAGGCGAAGTTGTACGCGTTGTTGAAGGCCCGTTCGCGGACTTCAATGGCGTTGTTGAGGAAGTCGACTACGACAAGAGTCGGGTCAAGGTTGCTGTGCTTATCTTCGGCCGTTCAACTCCGGTAGAGCTGGAATTTGGGCAGGTTGAGAAAGACTGAGTCGCAGCCTGAAAGATAAAAGCTCGCGCGCAAATGCGACGCGGGCTTTTTGTGTCTGCTTTTTGCAGTTGTAAACACAGGGGAGCCGAAAGGCGTCAGAACCCACAGGAGAACTATCATGGCAAAGAAGATCGAAGCCTATATCAAGCTTCAGGTTGCTGCCGGTAAGGCCAACCCGAGCCCCCCCGTTGGTCCCGCTCTGGGTCAGCGCGGTGTGAATATCATGGAATTCTGCAAGGCGTTCAACGCCCAGACCCAGGATATGGAGCCGGGCCTGCCGATTCCGACGGTTATTACTGTATACAGTGACCGCAGCTTTACCTTCATCACCAAGACCCCGCCTGCACCGGTCCTGCTGAAAAAGGCAGCTGGCATCAAGAGCGGTTCCGGTCGTCCGAATACCGACAAGGTCGGTACCGTGACCCGTGAGCAGCTGGAAGAAATTGCCAAAACCAAAGAGCCGGATCTCACTGCAGCCGATATGGATGCAGCGGTTCGTACCATTGCAGGAACAGCCCGTAGTATGGGCCTGAATGTGGAGGGCCTGTAACATGGCAAAGCTGAGCAAGCGTCAGAAGCTGATCCGCGAAAAAATTGACGCAACCCGCGCCTACTCTGTAGACGAAGCGGTTGCGCTGTTGGTTGAGCTGGGTCAGAACGTCAAGTTCAAAGAGTCCGTGGACGTTGCGGTTAACCTGGGTGTGGACGCACGTAAATCCGACCAGGTTGTACGTAGCAGCACGGTTCTGCCTCACGGCACTGGCAAGACCGTTCGTGTTGCTGTGTTCACCCAGGGTGCGAACGCCGAGAAGGCAACGGCCGCCGGTGCTGACATCGTTGGCATGGATGACCTGGCTGATGAAGTTAAGAAAGGCAACATGGACTTCGACGTGGTTATTGCCACTCCCGATGCCATGCGTGTTGTGGGGCAGCTGGGCCAGATCCTGGGTCCCCGTGGTCTGATGCCGAACCCGAAAGTTGGTACCGTGACGCCGGACGTCGAGACTGCGGTCAAGAACGCCAAGGCCGGTCAGGTTCGTTACCGTACTGACAAGAACGGTATTATCCACGCTCCGCTGGGTAATGTTGAATTCTCTGCCGAGAACATCAAGGAAAACCTTGAAGCTCTGGTGGCAGACCTGAAAAAGGCCAAGCCGTCGTCGGCGAAAGGTGTGTATCTCAAGAAGATCACCGTTTCCTCGACTATGGGTCCTGGCCTGACTATCGATCAGAGCGGTCTGAGCATCTGATCCTCTGAGCGGTAGTTACTTTGTAGTCTGGGCGGAAGCCAAGGCTGTCAAAGACCGCAGGCCCCCGAAGTCATCTGACTGAAAGGGTTAAAGCAACGCCTGCGCAGACGGTGTGAAGACGTTCTCTCTGAACCCAAACACCGTTAGGAGCCCCGTAAGGGGTATTTGTGGGTTTGCCGGGATACACCCGGCGAAATCGAGGAGAAATCCAGTGGCAATTAGACTCGAAGACAAGAAAGCGATCGTCGCTGAAGTCAACGAGACTGCCGGTGGTGCTCTGTCTGTGGTTCTGGCTGACTACCGTGGTGTCACCTCTGGTGATATGACGGCTCTTCGTGCCAAGGCTCGTGCCGAAAGCGTTCGTCTGAAGGTTGTTCGTAACAACCTGGCGAAGATCGCGATTCGTGGTACTGAGTTCGAGTGCATCGATGAGGCCCTGGTCGGCCCGACCATTCTGGCATTCTCTATGGAAGATCCGGGCGCGGCAGCGCGCCTGCTGAAGGATTTTGCCAAAGAGAAAGAGGCATTTGAGATCAAGGGCCTGGCCGTCGGCGGTGAGCTGATGGGTGCAGACCAGATTGATCGCCTGGCCAAGCTGCCAACGCATCACGAAGCGTTGACAATGCTGGCTGCTGTAACACAGGCACCGATCACCAAGCTGGCACGTACACTGAACGAAGTTCCTTCGAAAGTGACTCGTGCTGTAGCGGCAGTTCGCGACCAGAAGCAAGAAGCTGCTTGATTCTGTTGAACACCATTTTTTATATTTTTGGGAGAAAGTCATGGCTCTGTCTAACGAAGACATTTTGAATGCAATTGCTGAAATGAGCGTAATGGACGTTGTTGCGCTGGTTGAAGCAATGGAAGAAAAATTCGGTGTATCTGCCGCTGCTGCTGTAGCTGCTGCTCCGGCTGCCGCTGGTGAAGCTGCTGCTGTTGAAGAGCAGACCGAATTTGACGTTGTTCTTACCGGTCCTGGTGAGAAGAAAGTAAACGTTATCAAGGCCGTTCGTGAACTGACCGGCCTGGGTCTGAAAGAAGCTAAGGAAATGGTTGACGGTGCTCCGTCTACCGTTAAGGAAGCTGCGAGCAAAGACGACGCTGAAGAAGCCAAGAAGAAGCTTGAGGAAGCAGGCGCTTCTGTTGAGCTCAAGTAAGAGTCGGCTGTTGATCGAAACCGTGCATTAAGCATGGATAGGCTGGTGGCTTTGTGCCACCGGCCTTTTTCTGTTGTATATGCTATAGAGTCTGGTGTGCAATTACAGGTTGATGTCAGTTTCTATAACCTACAGCCAGAGTCTTGTTCAAGACGGCGCAGTATGCCGAGCAATTCGGCCCCGAAGCAGAACAATGGTTGCTTCTTGATACCAGGTATCAGGTCTAAAGCTGGGGAATGCAGATGACTTACTCCTACACTGAGAAAAAGCGGATTCGCAAAGATTTTAGTAAATTGCCTTCCGTGATGGACGTCCCCTATTTGCTGTCTATTCAGCTGGATTCGTTCCGGGACTTCCTCCAAATGGAAGCCGCACCTGAAGATCGCCGGGAAACCGGTCTTCACGCAGCATTCAAATCCGTATTCCCGATTGTCAGTTATTCTGGCAACGCCGCGCTCGAATACGTGAGTTACCGCATCGGCGAGCCGGTATTTGATGTCAAGGAATGCCAGCTTAGGGGCGTAACCTATGCAGCGCCGCTGCGCGTCAAAGTCCGCCTTATCATTTACGATAAGGAATCGTCCAACAAGGCGATCAAGGACATTAAAGAGCAGGAAGTCTACATGGGCGAAATGCCCCTGATGACGGAGAACGGTACCTTTGTTATTAATGGTACCGAGCGAGTAATCGTCTCCCAGCTCCACCGTTCACCTGGTGTGTTCTTCGATCACGACAAGGGTAAGACCCACTCATCCGGCAAGCTGCTTTATTCAGCACGGGTGATTCCTTACCGTGGCTCCTGGCTCGATTTCGAATTCGATCCGAAAGATTGCGTCTTCGTTCGTATTGACCGTCGCCGCAAGCTGCCGGCCTCCATCCTTCTGCGGGCGCTGGGGTACAACTCCGAGCAGATGCTGGAGATGTTCTTCGAAACCAGTAAGTTCGCGGTTGGCGCCGAAGTGTGCAAGCTGGAACTGGTTCCGAGCCGTCTGCGTGGCGACATTGCGACCTTTGATATCAAAGACAACGAGGGCAACCTCATTGTTGAGGAAGGTCGCCGGATCACCGCACGCCACATCAAGCAGCTGGAAAAGACCGGCATCAGTGAGCTCGAAGTACCGACTGAGTACCTGTATGGCCGTGTTCTGGCCAAGGACATGGTGGACACCAAGTCCGGCGAGGTGCTGGTTGAGGCGAACAGCGAACTGACTGACGAGGTCGTTACCAAGATTCTGGACGCCGGTGTGACAGAGATTGAAACTCTGTACACCAACGATCTGGACTGCGGTCCGTTCATGTCCGATACCCTGCGCATCGATCCGACCCGCTCTCCGCTGGAGGCGCTGGTTGAGATTTATCGCATGATGCGCCCGGGTGAGCCGCCCACAAAAGAGTCGGCGGAAAACCTGTTCAATAACCTGTTCTTCTCCGAAGAGCGCTACGATCTGTCTGCGGTTGGCCGTATGAAGCTCAACCGTCGTCTGCGCCGTGAAGAGAGCACCGGTGAAGGTACGCTGACCCACGAAGACATCATCGACGTCCTCAAGACGCTGATTGATATCCGTAACGGTCAGGGTCAGGTAGATGACATCGATAACCTGGGCAACCGTCGCGTCCGTTGTGTGGGCGAGATGGCTGAAAACCAGTTCCGGGTTGGCCTGGTACGTGTTGAACGTGCAGTCCGAGAGCGTCTGAGTCTGGCGGAAAGTGAAGGTCTGATGCCTCAGGACCTGATCAACGCCAAGCCGGTGGCGGCCGCTGTGAAGGAGTTCTTCGGCTCCAGTCAGCTGTCCCAGTTCATGGATCAGAACAACCCGCTGTCCGAGGTGACCCACAAGCGTCGTATCTCGGCTCTTGGTCCTGGCGGTCTGACTCGTGAGCGTGCCGGCTTCGAGGTTCGGGACGTACACCCGACCCACTACGGTCGCGTGTGCCCCATCGAGACGCCGGAAGGCCCGAACATCGGTCTGATCAACTCGCTGGCCACCTACGCCCGCTCCAACTCCTACGGTTTCCTGGAAAGTCCGTACCGTAAGGTTGTGGATGGCGAAGTAACTGATGAGGTGGTGTATCTCTCTGCTATCGAAGAGAGCAACTACATCATCGCACAGGCCAGTGCTGCGATGGACGAGAACAAGCGTCTCAGCGATGAGCTGGTTACCGTGCGTCACCAGAACGAATTTACCGTGACGCCACCGGAAAACGTTAACTTCATGGACGTGTCTCCGCGCCAGGTTGTCTCGGTTGCGGCTTCATTGATCCCGTTCCTGGAACACGACGACGCCAACCGTGCCCTGATGGGCTCTAACATGCAGCGTCAGGCCGTGCCGACCCTGCGCTCTCAGGTGCCACTGGTTGGTACCGGTGTGGAGCGTACGGTGGCTCAGGACTCCGGCGTTTGTGTGACAGCCCGTCGTGGTGGCGTGATCGAGAGTGTTGATGCGGCCCGTGTGGTTGTTCGTGTTAATGACACGGAAACCGAAGCCGGTGACGCTGGTGTGGATATCTACAACCTCACCAAGTACACCCGTTCGAACCAGAACACCTGTATTAACCAGCGCTCAATCGTGCGTCAGGGCGATGTGGTTGCCCGTGGTGATGTGCTGGCTGACGGCCCGTCCGTTGATCTGGGTGAGCTGGCGTTGGGCCAGAACATGCGTATCGCATTCATGCCCTGGAATGGCTATAACTTTGAGGATTCCATCCTCATCTCCGAGAAAGTGGTGCAGGAAGATCGCCTGACCACCATCCACATCCAGGAACTGACCTGTGTGGCTCGTGATACCAAGCTGGGTAGCGAGGAAATCACCGCGGATATTCCGAACGTTGGTGAAAGTGCGCTGTCCAAGCTGGACGAATCCGGCATTGTCTATATCGGTGCGGAGGTCGGCCCCGGTGACATCCTGGTAGGTAAGGTGACGCCGAAGGGCGAAACCCAGCTTACTCCGGAGGAGAAGCTGCTGAGGGCCATCTTCGGTGAAAAGGCATCTGACGTTAAAGATACCTCATCCCGTGTGCCCACCGGCACCCGTGGTACGGTCATTGACGTTCAGGTGTTCACCCGTGACGGTATCGAAAAGGATTCGCGCGCTCAGTCCATCGAGAAAGAACAGCTGGATCAGTACCGCAAGGACCTGAAGGACGAGTACCGCATTGTTGAAGGTGCCACCTTCGAGCGTCTGACCAATGCCCTGAAAGGGCAGGAAGTGATCAGTGGTCCGGGGCTGAAGAAGGGCGCCAAACTCGACGAGGGTTATCTGGCCGAGCTGCCACGGGATGACTGGTTCAAGCTGCGGATGAAGGACGAGGCCCTGAACGAGCTGCTGGAGAAATCCGAGCAGGGCCTGGAAGACCGCAAGAAGGAGCATGAAGCTCGCTTTGACGACAAGAAAGGCAAGCTGCAGCAAGGTGATGACCTGGCTCCGGGCGTGCTCAAGATCGTCAAGGTCTATCTTGCCATCAAACGGCGTATCCAGCCGGGTGACAAGATGGCTGGTCGTCACGGTAACAAGGGTGTTATCTCAGCGGTTATGCCGATTGAGGACATGCCTTACGACGACGATGGTACGACCGTCGATATCGTTCTGAACCCGCTGGGTGTTCCGTCGCGGATGAACGTGGGGCAGGTGCTCGAGACTCACCTGGGCGCCGCCGCCAAGGGTCTGGGCGAGCGTATCAGCCAGATGCTGGACGAGCAGCGCAAAGTGGCCGATCTGCGTCAGTTGCTGGATGAGATCTACAACCACTCTGATGAAGTGACCAAGGTGGATCTGGACTCGTTCAGTGACCAGGAGATCCTGGAGATGTCCGGCAACCTGCGGACGGGTGTTCCCATGGCGACGCCAGTGTTTGACGGCGCCAAGGAAGCTGAGGTCAAGCGTATGCTTGAGCTGGCTGGCCTGGATACCACAGGTCAGACCAAGCTGTACGACGGCCGTACCGGCGATGCGTTTGATCGTCCGATCACGGTTGGCTACATGTACATTCTCAAGCTGAACCACCTGATCGACGACAAGATGCATGCTCGTTCCACCGGTTCTTACAGCCTGGTTACCCAGCAGCCGCTGGGTGGTAAGGCGCAGTTCGGTGGTCAGCGCTTCGGTGAGATGGAAGTGTGGGCCCTGGAAGCCTACGGTGCGGCGTATACGCTGCAGGAAATGCTTACCGTCAAGTCTGATGATGTAAACGGTCGGACCAAGATGTACAAGAACATTGTCGATGGTGACCATCGCATGGAGCCGGGCATGCCCGAATCCTTCAACGTTCTTGTCAAGGAAATCCGCTCGCTGGGTATCGACATCGAGCTGGAATCCGACTGAGCCGAATTGTTTTTTTGGCAGCGTGAGCGGGCAGCCCATTGGGCGCCCGCCCGAGATTAACGCCATCCGGAGCTTTTACTGATGAAAGATTTGCTGAATCTTCTCAAGAGCCAGAATCAAAGCAAGGAATTTGATGCCATCCGTATCGGGCTGGCATCTCCCGACATGATTCGGTCATGGTCTTTTGGCGAAGTCAAAAAGCCTGAGACTATTAACTACCGTACCTTCAAGCCGGAGCGTGACGGTCTTTTCTGTGCCAAGATCTTCGGCCCGATCAAGGATTACGAGTGCCTGTGCGGCAAGTACAAGCGCCTGAAGCATCGCGGTGTGATCTGTGAAAAGTGCGGCGTGGAAGTGGCTCTGGCCAGTGTTCGTCGTGAGCGCATGGGTCACATCGAGCTGGCCAGCCCGGTTGCTCACATCTGGTTCCTGAAGTCATTGCCGTCCCGCATCGGTCTGATGCTGGACATGACGCTGCGTGATATTGAACGGGTTCTGTACTTCGAGTCCTTCATTGTCATTGATCCGGGTATGACCACCCTGGAGAAGGGCCAACTGCTGAACGATGAGCAGTATTACGAAGCGCTGGAAGAATTTGGTGACGAGTTCGACGCCCGTATGGGTGCCGAGGCCGTTAAGGAATTGCTGGAAGGTATCGATCTTCAGGAAGAGGTGGATACCCTGCGTGAAGAGATCCCGCAGACCAACTCTGAAACCAAGATCAAAAAGTTCAGCAAGCGCCTGAAGATTCTTGAGGCATTCCTGTACTCCGGCAACAAGCCGGGTGACATGGTCATGACCGTGTTGCCGGTTCTGCCGCCGGACCTGCGTCCGCTGGTGCCGCTGGACGGTGGCCGTTTTGCCACGTCGGATCTGAACGACCTGTACCGCCGCGTGATCAACCGGAACAATCGACTCAAGCGCCTGCTCGAGCTGAACGCGCCGGACATCATCGTGCGCAACGAAAAGCGTATGCTGCAGGAAGCTGTGGACGCGCTGCTGGACAACGGCCGCCGTGGCCGTGCCATTACCGGCACCAACAAGCGCCCGCTGAAGTCCCTGGCTGACATGATCAAGGGTAAGCAGGGCCGTTTCCGTCAGAACCTGCTGGGTAAGCGGGTGGACTACTCCGGTCGTTCGGTGATCGTGGTAGGCCCCTACCTGCGTCTGCACCAGTGCGGTCTGCCCAAGAAGATGGCGCTGGAACTGTTCAAGCCGTTTATTTTCTCCAAGCTTGAGCACCGTGGCCTGGCGACTACCATCAAGGCCGCCAAGAAGATGGTCGAGCGCGAGGAAGGCGTGGTCTGGGATATCCTGGACGAGGTCATCCGTGAGCACCCGATCATGCTGAACCGTGCGCCAACCCTGCACCGTCTGGGCATTCAGGCGTTCGAGCCGGTACTGATCGAAGGTAAGGCAATCCAGCTGCACCCGCTGGTGTGCGCGGCCTACAACGCCGACTTCGACGGTGACCAGATGGCGGTTCACGTACCGCTGACCCTGGAAGCCCAGCTTGAAGCCCGTGCGTTGATGATGTCGACCAACAACGTGCTGTCACCGGCCAACGGCGAGCCGATCATCGTGCCGTCCCAGGACGTGGTTCTGGGGCTGTACTACATGACCCGTGAGCGCAAGAGCGCCCTGGGTGAGGGCATGGTCTTCGCCGATGTGAAAGAGGCGCATCGTGCCTACGGTGCCGGCAAGGTTGACCTTCAGGCCATCGTCAAGGTGCGCGTGAAGGAGGTGATCTATAACGAAGCTGGCGACAAGGTCGAAGAATACAAGATTGTGGATACCACAGTCGGTCGCGCCCTGTTGTTTGATATCGTGCCGGATGGTCTGTCCTACGACATCGTTAACAAGCCGATGGTCAAGAAGGCGATCTCCAACCTGATCAATACCTGTTACCGGGATGCCGGTCTGAAAGATACCGTTATCTTTGCCGACCAGCTGATGTACATGGGGTATCACTATGCCACCGTGTCTGGTATCTCCATCGGGTTCAACGATTTCGAGATTCCGCCGGAGAAGTACGAACTGGTGGATGCCGCTTCCGAGGAAGTGAAGGACATCGAGACCCAGTATGCGTCCGGTCTGCTGACCCAGGGCGAGAAGTACAACAAGGTGATTGATATCTGGTCCCGTGCCAACGATAAAGTATCGAAGGCAATGATGGACCGGCTGTCACAGGAGCAGGTAATCGGCCCTGACGGCAAGGCCGTGAAGGGTGAAGACGGTGAGGACCTCATGCAGGAGTCGTTCAACTCCGTTTACATGATGGCCGACTCTGGCGCCCGGGGTTCCCCCGCGCAGATTCGTCAGCTCGCCGGTATGCGTGGCCTGATGGCGAAGCCGGATGGCTCCATCATCGAGACGCCGATCACCGCGAACTTCCGTGAAGGTCTGAACGTACTGCAGTACTTCATCTCCACTCACGGTGCCCGTAAGGGTCTGGCGGATACCGCCCTGAAGACCGCGAACTCCGGTTACCTGACCCGTCGTCTGGTAGACGTGTCGCAGGATCTGGTGGTGACCGAGGAAGACTGTGGCACCTCTGAAGGCCTGCTGATGACGCCGCACATCGAGGGCGGTGACGTGGTCGTGCCTCTGGGCGACCGTGTACTGGGTCGTGTCACAGCGCGTGATGCGTTCACGCCGACTGACAAGGACAACGCGGTTGTACCTGCCGGCACCTTGCTGGACGAGAAAACCGTGGAAGCGCTCGAGCGTGCCGGTGTTGACGAAGTCTGGGTTCGCTCTGCGATTACCTGTGAGACCCGTCATGGCATCTGTTCCAAGTGCTACGGCCGTGATCTGGCCCGTGGTCACCGGGTGAATGTGGGTGAGGCTGTTGGTGTTATCGCTGCCCAGTCTATCGGTGAGCCGGGTACCCAGCTGACCATGCGTACCTTCCACATTGGTGGTGCTGCGAGCCGGGCGTCTGCAGTGGACAACATTCAGGTCAAGCATGGTGGTACCGTTCGCCTGCACAACCTGAAGTCCATTGAGAAGAGTGACGGTTCCCTGGTGGTTGTTTCGCGTTCTTCCGCGCTGGCCGTTGCAGACGAGCAGGGGCGTGAGCGCGAGTGGTACAAGCTCCCCTACGGCGCCGTTCTGTCCGTCAAGCACGGTGACAGCGTGGAAGCAGGTGTCGCGGTTGCCAAGTGGGATCCACACACGCACCCGATCATCGCGGAAGCCGGTGGTACTGCCAAGTTCGTCAACATGGATCAGGGTATTACCGTCCGTACCCAGACCGACGAATTGACCGGCCTGTCCACCATGGAAGTGATTGACTCGAAGGAGCGTCCGGCTGCTGGCAAGGACATTCGCCCGGCCATTCAGCTGGTGGATGCGAAAGGCGAAGACGTGGAGCTGCCTGGCGGCGGTACCGCTATCTTCTTCCTGCCGGCAAACGCCCTGGTCACCATGGCCAATGGCGCGAACATCGAGCTCGGCGACGTAGTGGCGCGCATTCCGCAGGAGAGCTCGAAGACCCGGGACATCACCGGTGGTCTGCCAAGGGTTGCCGACCTGTTCGAGGCCCGTCGCCCGAAAGAGTCGTCCATTCTGGCGGAAATCAGCGGTACCGTATCCTTCGGCAAGGAAACCAAGGGCAAGAAGCGCCTGGTGATCACTCCGAAGGACGGCGATGCCTACGAGGTTCTGATTCCGAAGCACCGTCAGATGAACGTTTTTGAAGGTGAAACCGTTGAGAAGGGTGAGGTGATTTCTGACGGCCCGTCCAACCCGCACGACATATTGCGTCTGCTGGGTGTGGTCGAGCTGGCGAAGTACATCACCAACGAAATCCAGGACGTTTACCGTCTGCAGGGCGTTGTCATCAACGATAAGCATATTGAGGTTATCGTTCGTCAGATGCTGCGCAAGGTGGAGATCACCGATCCAGGTGACACCACTCTGCTGTCCGGTGATCAGGTCGAAATTACCCACGTTCTGGAAGAAAATGAAAGTGCCAACGTGGCAGACAAAGAGCCGGCGCGGTTCGAGCGTCTGCTGCTGGGTATCACCAAGGCTTCACTGGCTACCGAGTCGTTTATTTCCGCGGCTTCGTTCCAGGAAACCACCCGGGTACTCACCGAGGGTGCAGTCACCGGTAAGCGTGATTACCTGCGCGGCCTGAAGGAAAACGTTGTGGTTGGTCGCCTGATCCCGGCCGGTACCGGTCTGGCGTACCACAATGAGCGTCGTCGCAAGCGTGACCTGGAAGAGCAGGGCGTGACTGCGGCCGACGTGGAAGAAGCTCTGAGTGCTGAGCTCAACCGCGAAAGCTGAGTTGGGAAGCGCACCACCCGCCGGTAGTTACTTATGCGGTGGGTGGTTAAAAAGAGATCAGTCACCTTGACTGTGCAGGGGCGCAGGCTTAAACTTGCGTCCCTTAAATTTTGCCCCCAGCTTATGGGGGCAAGTTTCATTGATATGGTTTTTGGAGTTTGCTTACATGGCAACGATTAATCAGTTGGTGCGTAAGCCTCGTAAGCGCAAGGTAGCCAAGAGCGATGTTCCCGCGCTCCAGGCCTGCCCTCAGCGCCGTGGTGTGTGCACTCGTGTGTACACCACAACGCCGAAGAAGCCGAACTCAGCACTGCGTAAAGTGTGCCGTGTTCGTCTGACCAACGGCTACGAGGTTTCCTCATACATTGGTGGTGAAGGTCACAACCTTCAGGAGCACAGTGTTGTGCTGATCCGAGGCGGTCGTGTAAAGGACCTTCCGGGTGTGCGCTATCACACTGTTCGCGGAACGCTGGACACCCAGGGTGTGCAGAACCGTAGACAGGGCCGCTCCAAGTACGGTGCTAAACGACCCAAGTCCTGATGTCCCACACGGGTGTCTTTTATCGTTGCTTGTCAGAACGGTAAGAGTAAGGCTGAGTAGCAGTTTGCTATCTCAGGGGTTCCTGAAGACCTTTTAGATATATAAGGGCTTATCGATGCCTAGAAGAAGAGTTGCAGCAAAGCGGGAGATTATCCCGGATCCGAAGTTCGGCAGTGCACGTCTTGCCAAGTTCATCAACCACGTGATGGAAAGCGGTAAGAAATCGGTCGCAGAGCGCATTGTTTACGGCGCACTGGACATCGTTGCCGACAAGTCCAAGGAAGAGCCGATCGACATGTTCGAGAAGGCCCTGGAGAACATCCAGCCGATGGTTGAGGTTAAGTCCCGTCGTGTGGGTGGTGCTACCTACCAGGTGCCCGTAGAAGTACGGCCTTCCCGTCAGAACGCGCTGGCCATGCGCTGGCTTGTAGAATTTTCACGGAAGCGCGGTGAGAAGTCCATGGCGCAGCGTCTGGCAGGTGAGATTCTTGACGCCGCTGACAGCAAGGGCTCCGCTGTTAAGAAGCGTGAAGACGTACACCGCATGGCAGAAGCCAACAAGGCGTTCTCTCACTTCCGTTTCTAATCAGCCGAGGTTTATACAGTGGCACGCAAGACTCCTATCAAGCGTTACAGAAACATTGGTATTTGTGCGCACGTTGATGCGGGCAAAACCACAACCACCGAGCGGGTCCTGTTCTACACAGGTATTTCCCACAAAATCGGTGAGGTTCATGATGGTGCGGCTACCATGGACTGGATGGAGCAGGAGCAGGAGCGTGGTATTACCATTACCTCTGCTGCGACGACCTGCTTCTGGCAGGGCATGGACAAGCAGTATCCGGAACACCGGATCAACATCATCGACACCCCGGGGCACGTTGACTTTACCATCGAGGTAGAGCGTTCACTGCGTGTCCTGGATGGTGCGGTCGTGGTGTTCTGTGGTTCTTCCGGTGTAGAGCCGCAGTCCGAAACCGTATGGCGTCAGGCCAACAAGTACGAAGTTCCCCGCATGGTGTTCGTCAACAAGATGGACCGTGCCGGTGCCAACTTCCTGCGCGTGGTTGACCAGATCAAGAATCGTCTGGGTGCAACGCCTGTTCCGGTTCAGTTGCCGATCGGTGCGGAAGATAACTTCGCGGGTATCGTGGATCTGATTCGTAACCAGGCGATCTACTGGAACGAAGACGACGCGGGTGCAACCTATGACCAGCGTGATGTTCCCGAAGAAATGGCGGATGAAGTCGCCATGTACCGCGAGCAGATGATGGAAGCGGCGGCCGAGGCCAATGAAGAGTTGATGGACAGGTACCTGGAAGAGGGTGAGTTGTCCGTCGAGGATATCAAGAAGGGGCTGCGTATTCGCACCCTGGCCAACGAAATCGTTGTTGCTACCTGTGGTTCCGCGTTCAAGAACAAAGGTGTTCAGGCGGTACTGGATTCTGTTATCGAGTTCCTGCCCGCGCCGGATGAGGTTAAAGCCATCCGTGGTGAGGTTGACGAAGACGGAACAGAAGAAACCCGTCAGGCGGATGATGACGCTCCGTTTGCCGCGCTTGCATTCAAGATCGCCACGGACCCGTTTGTTGGTACTCTGACCTTCTTCCGTGTTTACTCCGGTAAGCTTGAGTCTGGTAATGCCGTTTACAACTCAGTGAAGGGCAAGAAAGAGCGCGTCGGCCGTATGGTTCAGATGCACTCCAAGGATCGCCAGGAAATCAAGGAAGTACTTGCTGGTGATATCGCGGCGGCGATCGGCCTGAAGAGCGTCACCACCGGTGATACCCTGTGCGACGAGAACAACAAGATTATTCTCGAGCGCATGGAGTTCCCGGAGCCGGTTATCTCTGTGGCCGTTGAGCCCAAGTCTAAGGCCGATCAGGAAAAGATGGGCGTTGCACTGGGTAAGCTGGCTCAGGAAGATCCTTCTTTCCGTGTTCGCACTGATGAAGAATCCGGTCAGACCATCATCTCCGGTATGGGCGAGCTTCACCTGGACATCATCGTTGATCGTATGAAGCGTGAGTTCAAGGTGGAGGCAAACATTGGTAAGCCGCAGGTGGCCTACCGTGAGTGCATCCGCAAGCCGGTGGATGTGGAAGGCAAGTTTGTACGTCAGTCTGGTGGTCGTGGTCAGTACGGTCACGTCAAGCTGAAGCTGGAGCCGCTGCCGCTGGATGAAGAGGATGGCGAAAACTTTATCTTCGTGAATGAAATTGTTGGTGGTGTGGTTCCCAAGGAATACATCCCGGCAGTTCAGCAGGGTATCGAAGAGCAGATGCAGAACGGCTGTCTGGCCGGTTATCCGCTTCTGCGTATCAAGGCGACCCTGTACGACGGTTCCTACCATGACGTTGACTCCAACGAGATGGCCTTCAAGGTCGCCGGCTCCATGGCGATGAAGAAGGGTGCGCTTGAGGCGAACCCTGCGCTGCTTGAGCCTATCATGCGAGTCGAAGTCGTGACCCCGGAAGACTATATGGGTGATGTTGTTGGCGACCTTAACCGTCGTCGTGGTGTCATCCAGGGTATGGACGAAGGTCCTGCCGGCAAGGTCATCCGCGCAGAGGTTCCGTTGTCGGAAATGTTCGGTTATGCCACTGACCTGCGTTCTGCAACGCAAGGCCGGGCGTCATACGCGATGGAGTTTGCTGGTTATTCAGAAGCGCCTTCGAACATTGCCGAAGCGATCATTAAAAAGGGTTGATCCCAGGACTTAAGAAACAGGAAGAGGTGTAACCGTGGCTAAAGAAAAATTTGACCGTAGTAAACCGCACTTGAACGTAGGCACCATTGGTCACGTTGACCATGGTAAGACCACTCTGACAGCTGCGCTGACTCGTGTGTGTCACGAAGTTTGGGGTACAGGTACTGCCAGTGCATTCGACCAGATCGACAACGCACCGGAAGAGAAGGCGCGTGGTATCACCATCGCGACTTCCCACGTAGAGTACGATTCTCCGACTCGTCACTACGCCCACGTAGATTGCCCGGGCCACGCGGATTATGTGAAGAACATGATCACTGGTGCGGCGCAGATGGACGGCGCGATCCTGGTATGTTCCGCAGCTGA
This sequence comes from Marinobacter alkalisoli, assembly GCF_045449855.1. Taxonomy (NCBI): domain Bacteria; kingdom Pseudomonadati; phylum Pseudomonadota; class Gammaproteobacteria; order Pseudomonadales; family Marinobacteraceae; genus Marinobacter; species Marinobacter alkalisoli. Next base: position 16,725 of record NZ_JBJJLC010000007.1, read on the forward strand.
CGGCCCCATGCCGCAGACTCGCGAGCACATCCTGCTGTCTCGTCAGGTTGGCGTACCGTACATTGTCGTGTTCCTGAACAAGGCCGACATGGTAGACGATGAAGAGCTGCTCGAGCTGGTTGAGATGGAAGTTCGCGAACTTCTGGAGCAGTACGACTTCCCGGGCGACGACACGCCGATCATTACCGGTTCCGCGCTGATGGCGCTGGAAGGTAAAGACGACAACGAAATGGGTACTACCGCTGTCAAGAAGCTGGTAGAAGCCCTGGACGACTACATCCCTGAGCCGGAGCGCGCGATCGATCAGCCGTTCCTGATGCCGATTGAGGACGTATTCTCCATCTCCGGTCGTGGTACTGTGGTAACCGGTCGTGTTGAGCGTGGCATCATCAAGGTGGGTGACGAAGTGGAAATCGTTGGTATCAAAGATACCGTGAAGACCACTTGTACCGGTGTTGAGATGTTCCGCAAGCTGCTGGACGAAGGCCGTGCCGGTGAGAACGTTGGTGTTCTGCTGCGTGGTACCAAGCGTGACGACGTTGAGCGTGGTCAGGTTCTGTGTGTACCGGGCTCCATCAAGCCGCACACCAAGTTTGAGTGCGAAGTGTACGTGCTGTCCAAAGAAGAAGGTGGTCGTCATACGCCGTTCTTCAAGGGCTATCGTCCGCAGTTCTACTTCCGTACCACCGACGTAACCGGTTCTTGCGAACTGCCGGAAGGTGTGGAAATGGTAATGCCGGGTGACAACGTGAAGATGAGTGTTACCCTGATTGCTCCGATCGCCATGGAAGATGGTCTGCGCTTCGCGATTCGCGAAGGTGGCCGTACCGTTGGTGCCGGCGTAGTCGCCAAGATCATCGAGTAA
>NZ_JBJJLC010000008.1:0-58394 GCF_045449855.1 Marinobacter alkalisoli
TTTCGGCAACGCATCCGCACTCGCTTCATGCACGGAATGAAATATGAAGAGGAAATGGGGGCACACCGGGGCATTTCAAGCCCCGGTTTTGACGGAAAGTCAGTCTTCCAGGAGGAAGTGGGCGCGTGCAGTGGCAATCGGCTCAGAACGGGATTTCTGCCAGGCGGTGATCATTACGTTAGCCACTCGGTTGCCCTGACGGGTCAGGCGACACTCGGCGAAGGTTTCGCGGTTCAGGCCGGCGCGCAGGTAATCCAGGGAAAAATCCACGATGCGGGGCATGCGCAGGCTGTCCTGGGACATCATCAGGTAGATGGCGGCGGACATTTCCATGAAACCGCCGATCACACCACCATGGATAGCCGGTAGGATCGGGCTACCCAGGTTTTCTTCCTTTTTCGGCAAACGGAAAATCAGGTCGTCGCCGAAACGGTCGCACTCCAGGCCGATGAATCCGGCGTAGGGAACGCTTTCCAACAGGCGGGAAAAGTCGCCGCTTTCGCGGGTGTAACGGAGGATCTCAGGGTCGGTCATACATCACCTCCGGTAATCAGATCACGGAAACTTTTGGGCGAGGCTTCCTTGCCGATGCGCATGAAGGTGCCGACACAGTTGGCGATAGTCTCGCCGCCTTCCTGGTAGGCCTCACAACGGGTAAAGATGATGTTGCGGGTGATCTTGTAGGTTTCCGCGCGGGCATACACTGGCTTGTGAGGTTCTGCCGGGCGCATGTAGTCCACCCGCAGGTCCAGTGTCGGGCACAGCTCAAAATCCGTAAGGGCGCAGATGATCACCGAACCGGAGGTGGTGTCCATCAGCGTGGTGATGGCGCCGCCGTGGATCACACCGGTGTCCGGATTACCTATGATACGGTCGCTGTATGGCAGGCACATGGTCAGTACGCCATCCCCGGCTTCTTCAACAGTCAAACCCAGTTCCCGGGCCTGGTTCAGGGTTTCAATGAACCGGCGAACCCGGTTCAGTCGGATGTCATTAGTCATTTCAGTATCGCCAGATCGGTTAACTGCTGGATTTCGGAACGGCATCGGTTTTAGCCGCGGGCTCTTCAAATACTTTTCCGCCGCGCAGGGCATGCAAGGCGTTGGAACGGAATTCCCGGCGGTACAGAACGACAACAACCAGGGTAGAGCCCGCGATAAACGCCACCGGGTGGATAAACCACGCCACCACCGCCATGGCGTAGTAATAGGATCTCAATCCAAGGTTGAACGCATCGCCCGCCAGGTTGCATACCCGTGCTGCGCTCTGGGCAAAGGCTTCTCGCGCTGCCGGGCTGATTTTGGTGTCCTCCGGTAATGGTGCGCCCCCGATGAGCACAGCCACAAAGTTGTACATGCGCATGGACCAGGTGAACTTGAAGAATGCATAGATAAACACCACCAGCAAAACCACCATCCGCAACTCCCAGATCGCACGGCTGGGCAGGTTGCCAAACGGTAGGGTACTGAACACCTCCATCACTTCCTGAGTGTAGCCCAGTGCGGTGATAATACCCGCCAGGATCAGCAGGCAACTGGACGCGAAGAAAGCGCCGTTACGCTCCAGGTTGCCCACGACCGACGCATCCGGAATGCGGTTCTCCCGGCGCAGCATCCCCCGCATCCAATCCTCCCGGTACAGGTCCAGGGTATTGGACAGGCACGGTCGGTCATTGGCTTTACGGCGGGAATACTCGGTGTAGCCAATCCAGCACACCAGAAACCAGGCCAAAGCAATCAGTTCCAGATAATCAACCATGGAGGTCCCATTTGCGGAATCAGAAAAAGGAAGGTTAACAAGGGCCTTATCATACACTTCGCGAGAGGGTCTCTCCAGATGACACGGGCACGATGGCTATAACCGCTAATCACCGGATGTGGTATAAACTGACCCTAAGCACCCGGGATTATACTCACCCCGGATCAAGGACTGATAACAGGAGTTTACCGTGACGAACCGGCCGTTCTTTCGCTGCCTGCCCCTGATCGCCCTGCTCTTTGCCATGGCCGGATGTTCCGTGAATCCGGTGACCGGGGAAAAGCAGTTATCGCTGATTCCTGAAAGCCAGGAACTTTCCATCGGCGCCGAGCAATACACACCGACCCAGCAAACCCAGGGTGGCCAGTTCTATCTGGATCCGGACCTGACGGTTTACGTGAATGAAGTGGGCCAAAAGCTGGCCAAAGTCAGTGACCGACCCGACCTGCCCTACGAGTTCGTGGTGCTGAACAGCAGCGTCCCCAATGCCTGGGCCCTGCCAGGTGGCAAGATAGCCATCAACCGCGGGCTGTTGACCGAACTGGAGGATGAGGCCCAGATGGCCTCCGTGCTCGGCCATGAGATTGTCCACGCTGCCGCACGTCACAGTGTACAGCGCATGCAACAAGGCATGTTGATCAGTGCCGGCGTGGCGGGGCTGGGTTTTGCGCTGTCGGATAATGAATGGGCCGGCCTGGTCATGGGGGGTGCTGCTCTCGGTGCCCAGATGATTCAGGCCCAGTACAGCCAGGGTGATGAGCTGGAGTCCGACCGCTACGGTATCGAGTACATGGTCGAGGCCGGTTACGATCCCCAGGCCGCCGTGGAGCTTCAGGAACTGTTTGTGAAGCTGTCGGAAGGTCGCCAGTCGAGCTTTATTGACGGTCTGTTCGCCAGCCACCCTCCTTCACAGAAACGGGTTGAGGAGAACCGCAAACTGGTTCAGCAGTACGGTGCCGGTGGTTACCGTGGCAAGGATGTGTACGACAGGAAACTGGCCAAGGCCAGAAAGCTCAAACCCGCATACGAGGCCCACGACGCTGCCCTGAAGCTGGCCAGCGAAGGGGACATGGACGCCGCCCTGGGTAAAATCAATGAGGCTATCCGTATTGAACCGGACGAGGCCATGTTCTACACACTCAGGGGCCGCATTTACGAGGAGCAGGATAGCATGGCGAAAGCCGAGGCCGACTTCGAAAAGGCTGTGTCACTGTACCCCGAGATGTTCAGTTACCGCCTCTATAACGGTCTCAATGCCCTTGACCGGAACAAGCTCGACAAAGCCCGGGACAACCTCACCAAAGCCAACGAGGTGGTTCCGACCTCCATCGCCTTCCTTCGCCTGGGTGATGTGGCGGTGAAACAGAACCGTCGCGATGATGCGATCAGGTACTACAGCACGGCGGCGGAAGCCGGTGGCGAAGTGGCCGAAGAGGCCAAAAGGAAGCTTGCCAGCCTGACCCAGTAACCGCTGACCATCACTTTCGCAAAGGCCCGGACAATGCCCGGGCCTTTCTATATCTGGACGCGCGATTCCCTACCCCCTGTTCCCTACTCCTACCCCGCGTTTTGCCCTGTTGACGGACAAAGCCTGTCACTGACCGCATTGACTTTTAGAGCAAAAACTCTAAAAATCAGATTACACCAACAACAATCGGACGATTGCCATGTTAGCGAAACGTATCCAACCGATGGTTTTCCAGGCGCGACGACTTTATGTGGAGCTGATGTTCCAGGTGATGGGCCGGGCACTGCAGGCGGTAAGCGAAGTGGATGCCCAGGTCCAGCAGGAAGCCTCTGCCCTTCCGGACGGTTTTTTGTTTGAGATGATGGTGATGCCGAACGGCTCCAGCCTCATCGTTGAGCATACCGGTTGCGGCCGCTTCCACTACCACGGCAGCAGCGCCCCGCGGCCGGTGGATCTGTCAATCCAGTTCAAGCACATAGCCCACGCGTTCATGGTGCTGTCGTTTCAGGAAAAGACCTCCGTGGCCTTCGCCAACGACAGGATGCTGGTGGATGGTGACATCAGCTACGCGATCCGCATGACCCGGGTATTGAACCGGCTGGAAGCCTTCATTCTGCCGAAGCTGGTCGCGAAACGGGCGGTCAAGGAATACCCCGCCAACCTGCACCTGCCGGAAAAGCTGATCAGTGCCGCACGGATCTACCTTAAAGTCGCAACCAATTTTGTCGAAACGGTGAGAACATAATGACCAACAAATACTATGAGTTCTTTTGCCCGGTTAAGGTGATCGCCGGTAAGGCCGCGCTGGAGCATATCCCTTACGAACTGACCGGGATGGCGGCAAAGCGCCCGATGATTGTGACTGACAAAGGCGTGCGCGCCGCCGGCCTGCTGGACCCGGTTATCTCTGCCTGCGAGGAAAGCGGACTGGAAATCGTCAGCATTTACGACGACGTTCCGCCGGACTCGTCCACCGGCGTGGTGCGTGACATTGCTGGCGTTTACCGTTCCGAGAAGTGTGACTCCATCATCGCCGTAGGCGGCGGTTCCGCCATCGATACCGCCAAGGCCGTTAACATCCTGGTGTCCGAGGGTGGTGATGACATTGCCGCGTACGCCGGCGCCGGCGTGCTCAAGCATCCGCTCAAGCCGTTCTTTGTGGTGCCAACCACTGCCGGTACCGGCTCCGAGGTGACTGCGGTGGCGGTGATTGCCGACACCGAAAAGCACGTAAAACTGCCGTTCACATCCTCGTTCCTGTTGCCGAACGCGGCGATCATCGATCCCCGCATGACCCTGACTCTGCCGCCTCACATCACCGCGGCGACCGGGATGGACGCAATGACCCACGCGATCGAAGCCTTCACCTGCATGGCGAAGAACCCGCTCAGTGATGCCTACGCCACGGCAGCGATCAAGAAGATCAGCGCCTCTCTGCTATCGGTGATGGAAAACCCGAAAGACACTGATGGCCGGCTGGAGCTGGCCCAGGCTTCCACTATGGCCGGGATTGCGTTCTCCAACTCCATGGTGGGTCTGGTGCACGCCCTGGGCCACGCGACTGGCGCCATCTGCCAGCTGCCCCACGGCCTATGTATGAGCCTGTACCTGCCTTACGTGCTGGAGTACAACATCGAAGCCATCCGCGAGCCGCTGGGTGAACTGCTGCTGTATCTGGACGGCCCGGACGTGTACGCAGCCACCCCGGCAGCCCGCCGGGCCGAGGCCAGCATTTCCGCCATTCGACGCCTGCGGGATGCTCTGTACAAGCACTGCCAGCTGCCACGTACCCTGAAAGAGGCTGGCAAAGTAGTCGAGGAACAGCTCGACCAGATCGCCGAACTGGCGCTGGACGATGGCGCCATCATGTTCAACCCGAAAGAAGTGTCCCTGGAGGACGCTCGCGAAGTTCTGCGACGCGCCTGGGCATAATCCGGAAAGTGCATTGGTACAGTCCGCCCTACGGGCTGTACCAATGCAGGCTGATTGCCAGCGTTTCAAAACATGCCAATCAAATCATTGAAAAGGTCTTACAAAAAAGTAACAATTGCCCAAAAGCTGGCAAGGATGTGCCGGGTAAGTTCTCGTTTCCGACATCAGGGCCTTCCTTCTTATGCCAAACCGAACATCCAGCTTCCCCGCTGTACTCCCTCTGTTCTCACTCCTGCTGCTGATTTCTACCTTTATGATGACAGGCATCGCGTCAGCAACCACCAGTGAAACTGAAGACGACAGTAAAACTTTCAGATTCAATGTTTCTCCCAATGGATACCCTCCGTACCTGATCCTGGACGGGCGCCAACCCTCTGGCATCATGTGGGATGTAGTCAGCCTGATTGCTCAACGTATCGGGTATGAAGTCATCCCGGAAATGATTCCCCGCAAACGAGTGGACAAGATGCTGTTGCGGGGGTATATCGATGGCACGCCACGGGCGATCGAATGGACGGACAATCCGGATAAGTTCCTGTTTACCGATCCCATTGTGGCGATTGAGGAAGTCTTTTTTATTCCCACGGATTCCGACCTGCAGTACCGGACGCCTGAAGATCTCTTCTCGAAAACCGTGGTCACTCACCTGGGCTATGTCTACCCTGTGCTGGAACCCCATATCGAGTCCGGCGCGATCAAGCGCTTTGACGTATCCCGCGACCGGGACATGTTCACCTTCGTGCTCCACGGAGAACACTTTGACGCGGTCGTGGCTGACCGGCTGGTTGGTCAGTGGATCCTTCTCAATGAAGGATGGCAGAAGGATTTCCGGACCTCCGCCGAGAGCATCAGCAATTACGGATTCCGCCTGATGCTCCGCAAGGATTGGGGGGAGTTTGCCAAACGATTCAATGTCGAGCTCGCCAACATGCGCGCGAATGGCGAACTCGAAGAGATCCTGTCACGCTACCGCTGAGCGCCGGATTACTCCAGGCGCCTCAGCAACAGCATCGGAGACACACTCAGCACCGGCCTCAGTTGCCAGCGTCCGAACAGCGCAAGAACCACCGCACTGAATAGCGGAATGGGCAATACCACCGCCCAGTGCCACTGGAACTGACCTTCAAACATGCGGAACTGCAGGGCCCAGACAGCAGCTTCCGCAGCCGCGACACCCAACACACCGGCAAACAGTCCCAGCAACGCGAATTCCAACATGGTACTGCGGACCAGCAGGGACTGACGTCCGCCGAGGGTCCGCAACAGCGCCCCTTCCCTTTGCCGATCCCGCAGTGTCGCGCTGACCACCGCAGCCATCACCACCAGCGCCGCCGCCAGGATCAGCGCCAGAATGGCTTCGATGGCCTGGGTCACCTGCCGGACAATATCCTGTATCCGCTCTATGATGTGATCAATCTCTAGCACCGAGACCGTCGGGTACTGGCGTGAAAACTCGTTGAGAGCGTTTTTATTGCCCCGAGACAGGTAGAAGCTGGTAATCCAGGTGGCCGGCATTTCCTCCAGGCCGCCCCCCGGTGGAAAGGCCATGTAGAAATTGGGCTTCATGCTGTCCCATTGCACCGTGCGGATACTGGTGACAGGTTCAGTCACTTTCTCTGAGCCGATGGTAAAGGTCAGCTCGTCACCGATTTTCAGCCCCAGCTTTTCCGCCAGCTCCGCCTCAACGGACACCCCGGAGGTCTGACCCGGTGTAAACCAGGTACCATCGATAATTTCATTATCCGCCGGCAGGGATTCCATCCAGGTCAGGTTCAGTTCCCGGTTCAGCGCGCCCACCCGTTCGTCTTTGGTGACCGCTTCCTTGACCGGTTCTCCGTTCAGCTCGGTGAACCGGCCACGCACCATCGGGTACATCTCATCCAGCGGCTGACCGCGTTCCTGCCAGAACGCGTCGATGTCCTCAACCACATCCGGGGCAATGTTGATCAGGAAATGGTTGGGGGTATGTTCCGGCAGCTGTGCCTGCCAGTCCTCCAGCAGAGAGGTTCGGACCAGGATCAGTGTTGCCGCCAGCATCAGCGTCATGGCGAATACCGCAATCTGGGACAGGCTGGCTCTCCGGTGGCGGTAGAGGCCAACCAGGGCCAGACGCCAGGCATTACCGCCACCACTGATTTTGCGAAGGCTCAACACCATCAGCCATCCGAGCAGCGCCAGGGTACCCAGTAACAGCATCAGCCCACCCAGCAATGCCAGAACCAGGGACACTTCGCCAGCGTACATCCACACCAGTCCGAAGATGGCCGCCAGGGCAATAGCAAGATCCGGTAGCGCTTCCCGCCCGGATTCCCCGGGCTGGGAACGCAGTACCCGCATGGCCGGCACATTGCGCAAACGGCGGATGGGCGGGTAGGCAAAGGCAAACAGCGACACCAGGGCTGTCAACAGAGACGGCGCCAGTGCGGCGGGGTCGAGCTGGTAATCCACCGGCCGCTCCAGCGCATCGCTGAGCAATCTGGACAGCAGCCAGTACAACGGCAAGGCAATCACCAGGCCGCCAACCGCGCCGGCGACGCCCCAGAGCCCCAGGCGTTGCAAATACAGTTTGCCGATACCATGACTGCTGACCCCCAGGGTTTTCAGCAGTGCCACGGTATCCCGCTGTGACAGCGCATACTGACGGCTGGCAACGGCCACCGCGACGGCGGCCAGCATGACCGCCAGGCTGCCGCCCAGCAGCAGGAAGCGCTCAGCCCGCTCCAGGGAACGGGAGAAGGTTTCGCCGTCTCGCACGCCTTCCCATTCATGGCTGGGTTCCAGTTGCGGTTGCAGCCAGCGGTAATAGCCTTCCAGTGCCGCTTCCTCGCCGGCGAACAGGTAAACGTATTCCACCCGGCTGCCTTCCTGGATTACACCGGTGTCCGTTACGTCGTCAGCATGCATCATCACCCGCGGCGCCAGGGCCGACAGGCGGAAGCCGCCATCGGGTTCGCGCACCAGCAGGCCGGATATTTCCAGCTCCAGATTACCCACTTCCAGGGTGTCGCCCACGTTGGTGTCCAATAGCCGGAGCAGCCGCGGGTTAATCCAGACCTCACCTGGGCCCGGGCCCGACGACACCAGTTGCCGGGGTTCATCCGGCCCCTGCTGATATTCGACCTGGCCACGCAACGGATACTCATTGCTGACCGCCTTGATGGATACCAGTTGGAAATTGTCCGCCCCGAACACCATGGTGGAAAATTCCACCATTTGCCCGGTTTCCAGCTGGCGGCTCTGGGCTTCCGTCAGCCAGCCCTCAGGAATCGGACGACCATTCTCGGCTTCCAGTTGCCGGTCCGCTGCCAGAAACGAACTGGCCGAGGACACCAGCGTGCGTTGCAGCTGGCTGGCGAACAGCGCAATCGTGGCGACCGTAGCAACCGCAATCATCAGGGCCGCCAGCACAACGCGCACGTCACGCTCGCGCCAGTCACGGCGTATGGACATCAGTTTACGGGAAGCCGCCATCAGATTACCGGCTCCTCGGTTGTACGGGTGTCTGGTTCGGTGAGAATGCCTGCTTCGATACTGAACTGGCGACCACAGCGAACAGCCAGATGCTCATCGTGGGTCACCATGACCAGCGTGGTGCCCTGCTCCCGGTTCAATGCCATCAACAGGTCCGACACCGCCTGCCCGGTACGGTTATCCAGGTTGCCCGTGGGCTCATCCGCAAACAGCACCACCGGATCCGACGCAAAGGCCCGGGCAATGGCAACCCGCTGCTGTTCACCGCCGGACAACTGACGCGGGGTATGGCTGAGACGCTCGCCCAGCCCTACGCGCTCCAGTAACTCCCGGGCTTTTTTCTGCGGGGCATCATGCCCCCCCAGCTCCAGGGGCAGCATCACGTTTTCCAGCGCCGTCAGCGCTGGTAGCAGCTGGAACGACTGAAACACGAACCCCACTCTGTGGGCCCGTAGCCTGGCACGCTCGTCCTCGGACAGTTTGCTGATCACCGCCCCGTCCAGTTCCACGGTGCCTTCCGTGGGCGTATCCAGCCCCGCCAGCAAACCCAGCAACGTGGTCTTGCCCGATCCGGACCGCCCGACAATCGCTACGGATTCACCACGATTGATTTCCAGACTGACCCCCTGCAAGATCGTCAACGTATCAGTCTCCAGACTGACGCGGTGGGTCAGGTCACTGACTTTCAACATGGGTGGCTTGCGGCCCCCTGGGTTATGTTCGGTCTGGTCGCTCACGGAGTCTCCAACGATTTTGGGTCTTTAACAGGTTGTCTATGGATACGGTATTTTTACGTCTGAGATCAATAGTTTTCCTCGCTTTTCTTTGCGCCTTTACCCAGGTTCAGGCCAATCAGGACGAGGCTCCGAACACCTTGCTGATTGTCGGGGACAGCCTGAGCGCCGCCTATGGCGTGCAATCCGACGAAGCCTGGGTGGCGCTGTTACGGGCCCGGCTGGATGCCGAAGGCCTGGAAAACTGGCGCGTCGTCAATGCCAGCATCAGCGGGGAAACTACCGATGGCGGCTTGCGCCGGCTGCCGGGATTGCTCGACAAGAACGAGCCGGAAGTGGTGGTGATCGAGCTCGGCGGCAACGATGGCCTGCGGGGATTCCCGCCGGGTGTGATCGAGAAAAACCTGGCAAAAATGATTGAACAGGTACGCGAAGCCGGCGCCCATCCGCTGCTTGTGGGCATGCAGATTCCCCCCAACTATGGCGAACGCTATACCCGCGCCTTCGCCGGTATTTTCCCGAAACTGGCGGAACAGTATGACACCGGGCTGGTCGAATTCTTTCTCGAAGGCATCTACAACCAGGACGGCATGATGCAGAGTGACGGCATTCATCCCACCGCCGAGGCGCAAAGCCTGTTGTTGGCCAACATCTGGCCGAAACTGGCGCCACTGCTGAAATAAGCCAGCGTGCCGGGCCCACCCGGCACCGTCATCCGTTTCGGACTAACCCACCACCGACTGGATATGGGCCACGGCGCGGCGCTCGGACCAGTAATAACCGTCCCGGGCGTGTTCAACAAAACCGACGTGGCCACCCCAGCGTGGCGCTTCCACGCGAACATGCTGCCCTAGCAGGTCCCTTGATTCCGGGAAACACCGGAGCGACAGGAACGGATCATCAGCCGCGTTCACCATCAGCGAAGGCACACGGATATCCTTCAGTTTGCCAAGGGCGGAACAGCTGGCCCAATAATCAGCGGCATCCCGAAAGCCATGTAATGGCGCGGTGTAACGGTTATCAAATTCGTGAAAGCTGCGAATGTTCTCGAAGCCGGTTACATCTATCAGGTCCGGGAAGCGCCGGGCCTTCTCCTGCATTTTTACGTGCAGATCCCTCAGGAATCGCTGCATGTAAATTTTCCGGCTGGGTTTGGCCAGTTCATCCGCGCTACCTGCCAGGTCACAGGGCACGGAATAGGCAACCGCACCGCAAATGCGGCTGTCCACCCTTTCCGACTGCTGACCGAGGTACAGCAGGGTGAGGTTACCGCCCATACTGAAACCGGAAAGGAATATTGTCCTGTAGTCTCGTGACAACCCGTGGCGCACCACGCGGTCCAGGTCTTCCGTTGCACCGCTGTGGTAGAAGCGGGGCTGCAGGTTCATCACGCCACCACAGGAGCGGAAGTTCCAGGCCAGAACATCCCATCCCGCCGTTAAAAGCGCCCGGGTCAGCCCGAGAATGTAGGGTCTGCGGCTATGACCCTCAAGCCCATGGGACAGGATCGCCAGCCGGTTACTGCCCTGGCGGTACCAGTCCAGGTGCAGTTCGTCGTTATCACTGGTGGTGAGTACCTCTGTCTCCGGCTCGGCCATGGCCACCTTGCGGAACAGCGTTGGCCACACCGATTGCAGGTGACCGTTGCGAAGCCACGGTGGCGGCCGATAACGGAACGCCTGTTTGCCAATATCCGGCGGCACCGGATGGGGAGCAGACTGATAGTACAAATTTTAACCTTTTAATTCAGAGGGTTGACCCCAACGAATAAAGCCCTTATTATTCGCGCCACTTAGCTGTTCCCCGATAGCTCAGTTGGTAGAGCAACGGACTGTTAATCCGTTTGTCGCTGGTTCGAGCCCAGCTCGGGGAGCCACTTATTCCGAAATGCCGCTGTTTCCAACGAAACAGCGGCATTTTTCGTTCCGGGCTTCAGATAACCTGAGGCCGCTGCATGAAATCCTGCAATACACGATACAGAGTATAGCCGTCCTCGGTGCCGGCCACCTCACGAATCGAGTGCATACCCAACTGGGGCACGCCGATATCCAGCGTGGTCACCCCAAGGATCCCGGCTGTCAGCGGCCCGATGGTGCTGCCACAACCCATATCGCTGCGTACCACAAACGTCTGGTGGGGCAAGCCCAGCTCGTCACTGATGTGACGATACACCCCGGCGGATCGGCTGTTGCTGGCATAACGCTGGTTGTGGTTCACCTTGATCACCGGCCCCTGGTTGATCAGCGGGCCGTGGTTCTCGTCGTGGCGATCCATGTAGTTGGGGTGAATGCCGTGGGCATTGTCAGCCGAGATCATCATCGAGCGGGCAATAGCGCGGGATCTTCCGTCGCCGCACCAGCGATCAAGAACCGTAGACAGGAACGGCCCCTGAGCGCCCTCTGCCGACATGCTGCCCACCTCTTCGTGGTCGTTACACACCAGCAGCGCGGGTTCGTCGCCGGAGGTGTCCAGCAACGCCTGCAGACCGATGTAGCAGCTCAGCAGGTTATCCAGCCGCGCCGAGGCGATAAACTCGTCCCGCAGCCCCACGAATGACGCACCACGGGCATCGTAGAAACTCAGCTCATAACCAAGAACCTTGCGGACGCTGATGCCGGATTCATCAGCAATCTGGCGCTCCAGCAGCGAGGCAAACGTGGTGGTGTCGGAATCCGGCACCTGCATCATCACCGGTGGCAGGTCCGTTTGCGCATTAATGCTCCGGTTGCTGTTGGCTTCACGATCCAGGTGGATGGCAAGGCTGGGAATAAACGCCACCGGCTTGCGGAAATTCACCAGGACATCCTGTACCGCGCTGCTCTCATCCAGAACGGTGACGCGGCCGGCCAGTGACAGGTCACGGTCAAACCACGGGTTCAGCAACACACCGCCATAAACCTCGACACCCAGTTGGAAGAACCCTTTACGACGCAGTTCCGGGTTCGGCTTCACCTTCAGACAGGGGCTGTCCGTGTGAGCGCCGACCATGCGAATGCCCTTCTCTACAACATCACCCTGCCCGGTCCGGAACGCCACAATCGATGAACCATTACGAATCGCATAATAGCCCCGGCCCTTCTCCAGCGACCACTCGTCTTTCTCATCCAGCTCGGTAAAACCGGCCTCGTCGAGACGGGCCTTCATGGTGGCTACCGCGTGCCAGGGGGTTGGGGAGGAATCGAGAAAATTCAGCAAACCGTGATTAAACTGCGCGTGTTCCATGATGCTCCTGATTAACTGATAATACCGGCAACAGTATGGCATGAAGCCAATAACCGTCATACTGGTGTCCTTGAACTAAATGGCACCAGATGAAACCCGGAGTTTACCTTGCCGCTACCACGATTTCTCGACATCGAATACTGCCAGACCGACGACACCGTATTTCCGACCGCCATATCCTGGTCACTGGAAGATGGGCGCCTGAAAACCGTCGTCATCGCCCCGGAAGACAGCTGGATTCCCGAAGACGGCGACCTGGGCGACATCGATCTGCTCTACCTCGAGGAACAGGGCGTGCCCATCATCGAATTGGCGCGGGAACTTCACCAGGACCTGCCGGACCAGACCGTATTCACCGACGGCATGGACCCGGATGAAGTCCTGGTGGACCTCATATTTACCGCCGTCGCCATGGAACCCCCGTTCGAACTCGCCCCCATCACCGAGCTGATCACCACCCTCGACACCGACAGCCTCGAAGACCGCCGGCGCCAGTTACTGTTTGACGAAGGGCTGGAACCTACTCTCGCCGAGAACGGTGTGTATGTCCTGCTCCTGATGGCCCGGGAAGAAGGCTTGCTGGAAGACTAAGCGAATGATCACGGGCTGCCTGAGGGAAGTGTGACGCGGGTCGACGTAACAAACCGTTACAGAAGGCAGAATCTGCCCGTACCCGCAATCGTCAGGAAAGCCCATAACAATGAACAAGGTGTTGCGACATACCCTGCCGGCAGCCCTGCTGCCCATTGCCCTGGTTGGCGCCGACCTCGTCACGGCCGCTGAGAAAGCCCGTGAAGACATGCACTACGTCGGCCTGTACGCCACCGCCCTGCACCATCGCAGCATTGGCGAGATCAGCAACGATTCCGCCTGGGGCCAGGTCGGCACACTGGTCGTCGGCGGCCACATCACCGACCTGTTCCACGCTGAGGTGCGCGCCGGCGGTGGCTACAAAGACGCCAAAACCGGCGACCTGACCCTTTCCATCGACTACTTCGCGAGCTGGTACCTCGGGCTGCACTACCCTGTCACCAGCTACGCCAACGTCTACGCCCAGGCTGGCTTCTCCCACATCAGCGGCGACGCGGAACTGGCCAACTTCGGTGCGGACGAGAACCGCCAGTTCCGGGATCTGGAGGGAGACTTCCCCGACAGCAGTTTCAGCATCAGCTGGCTGGCCGGGGTGGATTTCGAAGTGATCGACAATGGTTATCTGGTGTTCGAAGGTGGCCGGCTGTTCAAGGACACCGGTTCGGATATCAATACGTTCCAATTCTCCGGAGGCGTTCGATACGAGTTCTAGTAGGTGCCCGAGAGTTTCGCAGAGGCCGGGTGTGGCCCTCCCCCGGGATTGTCGGAGGCCATGGATGGCCGGAGATCAAGCGCTCAGGGATGAGCTTGAAGCGTATCCCGGGGGAGGGCCACATCCGGCCGATACTCCAAACCATCAGATCCGGTGGCGAATATGCCAGCAGCGGTGAATTCGCGCATTGCGCTGGAAATCCTTGTCGAGGGTATCCCGTGACACTTCCTCGATGGCGAACTCCTGCTCCAGCGCCTCATCCAGCTTGAAGCGCCGGAAGTTGTTGGAGAAAATCAGCAGCCCCTCCGACGTCAGCCGTTGCATCGCCTGACGCACCAGCTTGCCGTGGTCTTTCTGGATATCCAGCACTCCCGCCATGCGAGCCGAGTTGGAAAACGTGGGCGGGTCCATGAAAATCAGATCGAACCGCTGATCCGGTGTCGGCTTCGCCGCCAGCCAGGCCAGGCAATCCGCCTGTTCCACCTTGTGATGTCGGGCATCCACCCGGTTCAGCGCCAGATTGTCCTCGGCCCACTTCACATAGGTCTTCGACATATCCAGGCTCAGGGACCGGCTGGCGCCGCCCACCGCCGCATGGACCGTCGCCGCCCCGGTGTAACAGAACAGGTTCAGGAACCGCTTGCCGGAAGCCTGCTGCTGTATCCAGTGCCTCACAGGGCGGTGGTCAAGAAACAGTCCGGTATCCAGATAATCCTTGAGGTTCACCTTCAGCGCACAGCCATGCTCGTGCACATTGAAAAACTCACCGCTGGCCGCCTGCTTTTCATATTGCGACGTGCCGGTCTGCCGCTGGCGTTGCTTGCACACCATATCCTCACGTTCGATGCCGAGGGCTTCCGGAATGACCGCCAGCGCCTCCGCCAGCCGTTCACGCGCGGCACGCTCATCCACCGATTTGGGCGCTGCGTATTCCTGCACATGAACCATCCCATCGTACATATCGATCGCCAGGGCAAATTCGGGCATGTCCGCGTCGTACAGCCGGTAGCATTCTATGCCCTGCTTACGGGCCCACTGGCCAATGGACTTCATATTCTTTTTCAAGCGGTTGCGCAGCATCGCCGCCCGCTCTTCGTTGGCAACGCGGGGCTGCACCTCACCGGGTATGCCCGGCTCCCGGGGCGTCATGGCGCTGACGTCGTCCACCGAGAACAACAGCAACTGGGCCGGTAGCTTGGCGTTGAACAGGTTGTACTGTTTGTAGCTACGCAAACCGATGGATTTCCCGAACTCCGGCGCGCCGGTAAATACCCCCAGGCGCCAGCCCGGAACGGCCGCCTTCACAGCCTCACCCAGGGAACGATACAAGGTGCCCAGTTCTTTGCGCTCACTCAGACGCTCGCCATAAGGCGGATTGGTCAGCACCAGCCCCTGGGCCGCCCATTCGCCATCAAGCTCGAAAGTCTCAACGGCGCGGCATTCAACGTCCACCAGCCCATCCAGCCCCGCCCGCTGAATATTCTTCCAGGCGGTGGCAATCACACGGCTGTCCTGATCGTAGCCTGCAATACGCGGCAGCTTTCCCTGCTTGCCTTCGTGAGCACGGCGCTCGGCTTCCTGGCGCAGTTGCAGCCACAGCTCCGGCTGGTGGCCGGGCCAGGTTTCAAACCCGAAGCGGTCGGTGTTCCGGCCCGGAGCGATATCCAGCGCCATCAGGGCGGCTTCAATCGCCAATGTACCGGAGCCACACATCGGGTCGATAAAGTCACCGCCAGCCCCGGCAATCTCTGGCCAGCCCGCCCGCAACAGCAAAGCCGCTGCCAGGTTTTCCTTGAGCGGAGCAACGCCCTTATCGGTACGGTAACCGCGCATATGAAGGCTGTGCCCACTCAAATCCAGTCCCAGGGAGAGACGGCCACGATTTAATCGTGCGGAAATAGTGACATCCGGTGTTTTGGCATCCACCGAAGGACGCTGCCCGCTGCTCGAGCGCATGCGATCGACAATGCCGTCCTTGACCCGCTGGGCGCCGTACTGGGTGTTTCGGATCGCCTCGTTCTGCCCCAGGAACATCACCCGGAAGCTGCCATTGGCCGGAATGTGCTGCTGCCAGTCGAGATGCACCACGCCGTCATAGAGCTCATCGCCGCTAACGGCGTTGACCTCGTCGATGTGAAGGATGACGCGGTTGGCCAGCCGCGACCAGAGGCACGCCCGGTAGCCGCTTTCCAGGGGCCCTTCTGCCCATACGCCAGCCGGCGCATTCCGCACCGGTTCCATACCGAAGGTGCGAAGTTCATCCGCCAGAAGGTACTCGACACCCTTCGGGCAGGTTACGAAAAAGACAGAATCAGACAAGTTCTACTCCCGGGAATTTCGGTATTCAGCTAACTGCATGGAATGGTGCATTTTCTATGGGGCAATGCACCTTCGTTATGTCACATAACTATAAGAGAAGCTTCACATAGATGAAATAAATAGTGTACATCGGCGCGATGTTCGACTTACCTTGTAAGAGACGCGTCGTTCGGGAGAGCTTAACTGCTTCTCCGTTAACAGGATCCTGACTGCTCTGGCCGGAGCTGGCAATAGTGGGTTACCCCCGCCGGGTTACACTGACGGGAAACCGCATGCCAGGGCCACTGCAGAAGTGTACACGCTTGTTCTGTTAATCCATCAGTGAGGAACGGCATGAAAAGACAGAAAAGAGATATGTACGCTCGTGCATTCAAACGGGGTTATCTGGCCGGTGTGTCCGGTAAATCCAAAGACAGTTGCCCGTTAGAGCAGGCGGAAGTCCGCCAGGAATGGTTAAACGGGTGGCGAGAAGGCCGCACAGATCAATGGGAGGGCATGACCGGCGTATCCGGCATCCATAAACTCGCAAACGTCACCACCGCGTGACACATGAACCCCGATCTTTAATCTGATCTTTTAACACTTACAATTTGACGCAATACCCCAAATAACCCAAACGGGTCCTCCCGACCCGTACCATGCGAAGAAGCGCCACGGGGTTTATTCCCCGCAAGGGCCCGCTAAGCGGGCCCACCTTCGTTCTGGGCCCGCCATTTTTTATTCCACACTGAAAACCACGGGTTCACTGCAACCGCCGAATGGCCTCCACCGCTTCCCGGATCAGTGTCGGCCCCCGATAAATAAAGCCGGTATAGACCTGAACGAGTTTCGCTCCTGCCTCAATTTTCTCAGCCGCGCTCTCGCCGTCGGTAATGCCCCCCACACCGATGATGGGCAAATCCTCCCCCAGTTCCGCGTACAGGCCCCGAATCACCCTCAGGGACGGCTCACGCACCGGTGCACCACTCAACCCGCCGGCCTCATCCGCATGGGGATGCCCCTGGACCGCGTCGCGGCTGATGGTGGTGTTGGTGGCGATCACGCCATCCAGCCCCGAATTGCGTAACGCATCCGCCACAAAGCGAATGCCCTCGTCGTCCATATCCGGCGCAATCTTGACTGCAATGGGCACGTAGCGGGAGGTGTTGGCCGCGCACTTGCACTGCTCATCCTTGATGGCATCAAGCAGTCGCTTCAGGGAATCCCCGAATTGCAGGTCCCGCAACCCTGGTGTGTTCGGCGAGGAGACATTCACGGTGATGTAATCGGCCCGGGAATAGACAGCGGATATACCCTTGCGATAATCCGATTCGGACTCGTCGTTGGGGGTGTCCTTGTTCTTGCCGACATTAATCCCGAGGATCCCCCGGTACTGGCGCTGGTCGATCTTTTCCAGCATGTGGTCAAGGCCTTCGTTATTGAAGCCCATGCGATTAATGATGGCCTGATGTTCGGGCAACCGGAACATGCGCGGCTTCGGGTTGCCAGGCTGAGCCAGCGGCGTCACTGTGCCGACTTCGATGAATCCAAAGCCCAGGGCGCCCAGGGCATCCACATGGTCGGCGTTCTTGTCGAGGCCCGCAGCCAGCCCGACTGGATTGGGAAATTCCAGTCCCATAACATTCACCGGGCATGCATCAAATTTTGGTGACAATGCCTTCAACAGTCCGAACCGATTCGCCACATCCAATCCGGACAGCGCAAGGTTGTGAGCCTGCTCGGGAGGCAGCCGGAATAACAGGTTGCGAATAGCACCGTACATCGAAAGAAACTCCTCGTCTTTGGGTGACGCGGAGTATACCGGAAGTTTTCCACAGCATCTTCCAACTCACGGATATTCGCCGTAAATGCCTGTCACGTGGACGTCCTGTAAGCTTTTCCACGGTTTCTGTGGATAACCCTGTTGAAAAACGCGGGGCAACAGGTGCTATCCCTTGATAACTGCGCCAGCCTACGAATTGATCATTTTTTAACCAGTTAAATTGTTCTTTATTTTCAATAGGTTAAAGTTAATTTGCATTATGGGCCAGCCCATGGCTACAAAATGTCACGTTGTCATTATTTTGTCACCATGTGCATAAATCGCACAGAGGTACCGTTTTTCTACTTTTGCATGGAAAGTGCCCTGATACCGCTATAATGGCACCAGAACTTCCCGGAGATTGCCCCGAATGACCAAACATCAGAATACGTCTGTTTATCATTCTCCCGATCTGGATGCGGAACGACATGCCGCTTCACGCGTCACCGTCATCGGAATGATTCTGGATGCGGTGCTTGGTGTGATTAAAGTCATCGCAGGTGCTCTTTTTCATTCCCAGGCCCTGCTGGTCGATGGTATTCACTCGTTCAGTGATGTTGCTTCCGATCTCGTGGTACTCGGGGTTATGCGGGTCTCCCGCCAGGCTCCGGACCAGAACCATCCGTACGGGCACCAGCGCATCGAGACCATCGGCACCCTGGCCCTTGGCAGTATCCTGATCGCTGTCGGTGCTGTCCTCGCCTGGGACAATACTCTGCGGCTGATTGCAGGCGGTGCCGACCAGATACCTGAATGGCCAGTGCTGGTCGCCGCTGCCGCATCCGTCGCCAGCAAGGAGTGGATTTATCACTACACCCGTCGTGTGGGTCAGGCCATTCGATCCGACCTGATCATCGCCAATGCCTGGCACAGCCGCACCGACGCGTTTTCCTCAATCATTGTTCTGCTTTCCACCATTGGCGCCATGGCGGGATTTATCTGGCTGGATATTCTGGCGGCGGTGGTGATTGCCGGCATCGTTATTCATATCGGCTGGAAATTCACCTGGAATGCCGTCAAGGAGCTGGTCGACACCGGCTTGTCACCGGAAGACACGGAAATGTTGAAGAAGATTGCGCGGGAAACCGACGGGGTGCGCAATGTGCACGAACTGCGCAGCCGTCGGATGGGGCATGACATCCTGCTTGATATTCATCTTGTGGTACGCCCGGAAATCAGCGTCTCCGAAGGGCACCAGATCGGGATGCAGGTGGTTTCAGGTATGCGGGATTCCCTCGACAGCATCCGTGACATCAACTTCCACATTGATGCTGAAAACGACGAGGACGATGTCCCCACCTCGGAACGCCTTCCTTCCAGAGAGGAGATCCAAGACATCCTCACCAGCCACGTGGGAGAACTGCCTTCCCACACGCGCCTGCGCCTGCATTACCTGAAGAACAAGGTCTACCTGGAACTGTTCTTCGACCACCCAGGGCAGGAGCCGTCCCTGAAAATCCGCGAGATCACCGAAGAACTCTCCGACTACCCATGGTTTGGCAGCCTGCGCATCTGGTACGGCACCCATTAACGGCGCCGGTTGTGCTCCATTCGGGATAGGAACTCCTGCATAATCAGGGTATAGAGTTCCCCCCCCAGGAAACGGTCTTCAACCCCTGCATCTATGCTGGGGTTGTCGTTAACCTCAATCACCGCGACCCGGTTACCGGACTGTTTGATGTCGACGCCGTAGAGTCCGTTGCCGATTAACCGTGTGGCGTTCAGAGCGGCCTGAATGACGTTTCGCGGTACCTCATAGGTTGGCATGGTCTCGAACCCGCCGCTGTCCACTTCGGCACCACCATGCTGGTAGATCTGCCAGTGTCCTTTCACCATATAGTACTTGCAGGCGTAGATAGCCCGGCCGCCCAACACACCGATACGCCAGTCGTAATCGGTGTAGAGGTATTCCTGGGCCAATACCAGGGCCGACTGTTTGAAGAGTTCTTTCAGCCCCGCCTTCAGAGATTTCTCATCTTCCGCTTTGGTCACCCCCCGTGAAAAGGCCCCGTCGGGAATCTTGATCACCGCCGGAAACCCAAGCTCACGGATTACCTGTTCCGCACTGTCCTTTTGGTCTTTCGACAGAATCAGGGTTTTGGGGGTGGGCACCTTGTTGTTCTTGAGCAGATCCGCCAGGAATACCTTATTGGTGCAGCGCAGGATCGAAACCGGGTCGTCAATCACCACCATGCCCTCGGCTTCCGCCTTGCGAGCGAAACGATAGGTGTGGTGATCAATCGCCGTGGTTTCCCGGATGAACAGACCATCGTATTCCGGCAGCCGCATATATTCGCGACGGGTGATCTGCTCCACATTGATACCGAGCTTGCGCCCGGCTTTTTCGAAACGGCTGAGGGCCACCTTGTCGCTGGGGGGCATCTCTTCTTCCGAATTAACCAGCACGGCCAGGTCAAAGCGATAGCGTCGGCGGGTTCTGGGTTTGCGCCAGACCATGCTGCTGAACCGGTCAAAGGCGGCCGCGAAGATGTCCTGTTCCTTTTCACTCAGGTCTGCCGGTGCGGCCGGTTTCATGGATTCAATCTGCCAGGCCTTGCGACGTTTGAAGACGATCTCCAGGATCGGGCATGGAAAACGCTCGAACAGGGCGCGGGCCACCGGCTTCAGATCTGCGTGCTCCGCCTGGCCAAAGTAGGTGCGGATGCGCACTTCATGTGTGGCGTGGCGTTCGTCGCTGGCCGGATCAATCTCGGAACCAGCCGCCTCCAGCCAGTTAGTGACGCTGACATCCAGATCTTCCAGCTCCAGGGAAAACAGCCCCTTGCGACTCAGGTCGTTCAGGGTCATTACCGAAGGCACCACATGGTGACCGCGGGCTTCGGCCAGCAGCGAGCAGTAATAGCCCCGGCTCAGGTACTTCGCGCTCTGACACAGATTGATGACCCGCACCCGGCTGGAAGTCGGCGCGGAGAACTGGAGGTACTGATCAAAGGTGAGGACGTCCTCACTGGGATAGTATGGTGCCCAGTCTTTGGCGCGATCCACAACGATGAGCAAACGGGACATGGTATTCCTCCCTGAGGGTAAGGCCTGACAGAATTCCGGCAACAATACGCCCGCCCCCACACCCGCACAATCCTTTCAGGATGCGTGCTTTTACGCATGGTTGAGCTAGTGTTCCGTCTGGCAAATTCGTTAACCCACTGAGCCCCTGAAAGCCTTGAGAGCAAGGCGCGGTGGCGAAGGTTTGGTGGTTCCAAATCGAGCCGACGCAACACCGCTCTCAAGGCTTTCAGGGGCTCCCGAAGGGCGTGCCGCTGGTGCCTCTGGGCCTGTGTTGCCAGCCCTTGATGTGGAACCACCACACCTGCGGACTGGCGCCTTGACCAGAGGCACCAGTGGTACGCAGTGGGTTAACGAATTTGCCAGACGGAACACTATGCGCTTGTTGAACTCTCTACCATAATAGCCTGATACGGGAAGCACGCGAGCACACCCGGCCACGATGTACCAAGGCACCACGTTTATGTCCGATCCGATCCTCCGCCAAGCCACCAATGATGACCTGGATGCCTTGATGCAGCTGGAACACCGATGCTTTCGCGATGACCGACTCTCCCGGCGCAGTTTCCGGCGTTTCCTGGACATGCCCCGGGACCGGCTGATCATTGCCGAACTGGAAAACGAGCTGGTGGGCTACTGCCTGGTGCTGATGAGCGCCGCGACCCGACTTGCGCGCATCTATTCCATCGCCGTCTCCCCTGTCGCACGGGGCCGGGGTCTTGGTGAAAGGCTGGTACAGGAAGCCGAAAGGGAAGCCGTGGAAGCGGATCGCATTGTGATGCGCCTGGAAGTGCGGGAGGACAACGCCGCCGCCATCAATCTCTACAAGCGCCTGGGGTATCGTCAGTTCGGAACTTACCGGGACTACTACGAAGACCATGGCGATGCCCTGCGTTTCGAGCGTCGCATCCTGTTCTATGAGCCGTCCCGAGAGTTCCCGAAGGTGCCCTATTATCCACAAACCACGGAATTTTCCTGTGGTCCGGCGGCACTGATCATGGCGATGGCCACCCTGGATGATCATCAGCCGGTCACCACCCTTGAGGAACTGAAACTGTGGCGCGAGGCCACCACTATCTTCATGCTAGCCGGCCACGGCGGCTGTGGTCCCCACGGTCTGGCGCTGTCCGCCTGGAACCGGGGCTTTCACGCCAGCGCCTGGATCAGCAAGGAAGGGGCACTATTCAAGGACACCGTCAGGAATGACGACAAGAAACGGGTACTGGAACTGGTGCACGAGGGCTTTCTGTATGACATCGGCCAGACCGACATCCAGCTCCACCATGATCCGCTGACACTTGAGGGGCTGGAATCGGCTCTCCACGAAGGCCGCGTCCCGGTGATCCTGATCAGCACCTGGCAACTGAACCGCAGCCGCGTTCCCCACTGGGTCACCGTCTGCGCCATTGATGGCCAGTTCGTCTACATCCACGATCCGGAGATCGACGTCGAAGCCGGCGAAACCGTGGCGGACAAACAATACCTGCCCATTGATCGCCGGGTCTTTGACAAGATGTCCCGTTACGGCCGCAATCAGCCGTTACAGGCCGCGGTCATTGTTGGTCCGAAACGCTCAGCCTGACAGCTTACCCAGTCCGCAGGGCGGCTTCCTTCAGTTCGGAAATATCGTCCCGCAGGCGGGCGGCGGTCTCGAAATCCAGCTCCGAAGCGGCCTTGTACATCTCGTCTTCCAGGCGCGCCACTTCCTTGAGGACTTCCTGGGGCGACTTGTTCCCGGTTCTGGCGCGATACCGTTCGGCTTCTTCCGCCGCTTTCTCACCGGGCCGTTCGGCTTTGCGGCGCCCACGGCCACCGCCACCAGCACCTTCCATGATATCGGAAATTTTCTTGTTCAGACCCTGGGGCGTAATGCCCTGCTCCAGGTTGTGGGCTTCCTGCTTGGCACGCCGGCGCTCGGTCTCGTCTATCGCCCTCTGCATGGAGCCGGTGATCCGGTCACCATACAGAATGGCCTTGCCATGGATGTTCCGCGCGGCACGTCCGATGGTCTGGATCAGTGAACGCTCGGAACGCAGGAAGCCTTCCTTGTCCGCATCCAGAATGGACACCAGGGACACCTCCGGCATGTCCAGCCCTTCCCGCAGCAGGTTGATCCCCACCAGCACGTCAAATTCACCCCGCCGCAGGTCGCGGATGATTTCCACCCGCTCCACGGTGTCTATGTCCGAGTGCAGGTAGCGGACCCGGATATCGTGTTCCATCAGGAAGTCCGTCAGATCCTCCGCCATACGCTTGGTCAGGGTGGTGACCAGCACCCGCTCCTTGACCGCTGTGCGTGCGCGGATTTCCGATAGCAGATCGTCCACCTGGGTAGACGCCGGGCGAACCTCGATCTCCGGATCCAGCAACCCGGTCGGCCGCACCACCTGTTCAACCACCTGGCCCGCGTGTTCCGCCTCATAGTTGCCGGGCGTGGCGGAAACGAAGATCATCTGGGGTGCAATCCGCTCCCATTCATCAAACCGCATGGGCCGGTTATCGAGGGCCGATGGCAATCGGAAGCCGTACTCCACCAGGGTTTCCTTGCGGGACCGGTCGCCTTTGTACATGGCGCCGATCTGGGGGATGGTGACGTGGGATTCGTCCACCACCAGCAAGGCGTTGGGTGGCAGATAATCGAACAGCGTGGGCGGCGCCTCACCGGGACGACGGCCTGACAGGTAGCGGGAATAGTTCTCGATGCCGTTGCAGTACCCCAGCTCCATCATCATCTCGATGTCATAGCGGGTGCGCTCTTCCAGACGCTGGGCTTCCACCAGACGGTTGTTGTCCCGCATCTGCTGCAGCCGTTCGTCCAGTTCCACCTTGATGCGCTCAACGGCATCCAGCACGGTCTGTCTGGGCGTGACATAGTGGGATTTCGGATAGATCGTTACCCGCGGCACTCGCCGCAGTACTTCACCGGTGAGCGGATCGAAGTAACTGAGGTTTTCCACCTCGTCATCGAACAGCTCGATCCGGATGGCCTCCTTCTCGGATTCCGCCGGGAACACATCGATTACATCGCCCCTGACCCGGTAATTGGCACGGTGGAACTCAACGTCATTTCGGGTGTACTGCAGTTCGGCCAACCGGCGCAGGATATCGCGCTGATCAATCTGATCGCCCCGATCCATGTGCAGCATCATTTTCAGGTAGGACTGGGGGTCGCCCAGACCGTAAATTGACGACACAGTGGCGACAATGATGGCGTCCGGTCGCTCCAGCAGAGCTTTGGTAGCGGACAGACGCATCTGCTCGATGTGCTCGTTAATGGACGCGTCCTTCTCGATAAACGTGTCCGAGGACGGCACATAGGCTTCCGGCTGGTAATAGTCGTAGTAGGAAACAAAGTACTCAACGGCATTGTCCGGAAAGAATTCCCGGAACTCCCCATACAGCTGTGCCGCTAAGGTCTTGTTGTGAGCCATGATGATGGTAGGCCGCTGAACCTGCTGGATCACATTGGCGATGCTGAACGTCTTGCCCGAGCCGGTCACCCCCAGCAGCGTCTGGTGCGCCAGACCCGAGTGAATGCCATCCACCAGCCCCTCAATTGCCTTGGGCTGATCCCCGGCGGGCTGGAAAGGCGAATCGACCTTGAACGCACCGTCTTTCATGAGGGCGCCGGTTTCTGAAGTGGCCATAATCGGCAGACAACCTCCACTGAATGATTCGGATATTCTATAGCTGCATACTACAGAGAAATTTATCGTTGCGCTGGCTTCATGGTACCATCACTGCGATCGACGACCGCCCGCAAACCAACCAGAACAACTGGATGCCGGTGCGTCGCAGCTAACAGACGCAGCTTTAAGGAGCGCAAGTTTGGACCTTCAACTTTCCAGCCGAGTACAGGCAATCAAGCCCTCTCCCACCCTCGCGGTCACCAACAAGGCAGCTGAATTACGCGCTGCAGGCCAGGACATTATCGGCCTCGGAGCCGGCGAGCCGGACTTCGACACCCCTGAACACATCAAACAGGCAGCCATGGAGGCCATTAAAAACGGCCAGACCAAGTACACTGCCGTGGATGGTACGCCCGCGTTGAAGAAGGCGATCCTTGCGAAGTTCAAACGGGACAACGGCCTGGAATACGAAGCCAACCAGATCCTTGTAAGCAGTGGTGGCAAACAGAGCTTTTTCAACCTCGCCCTCGCCACACTGAATGCAGGTGACGAAGCCATTATCCCGGCACCCTACTGGGTGTCCTACCCGGACATGGTGCTGGTCGCCGAAGGCAAGCCGGTGATCATCGAAACCACCGCTGACACCCGCTTCAAGATCACGGCGGAACAGCTGGAAAGCGCCATCACCGAGCGTACCCGCCTGTTCGTGATCAACAGCCCGTCCAACCCCAGTGGTATGGCTTATACCCTGGAAGAGCTGCAGGCCATTGGCGAAGTACTGAAAAAGCACCCGCAGATCATGATCGCCACCGACGACATGTACGAGCCGATCCTGTGGACCGGCAAGCCGTTCTGCAACATCCTCAACGCCACACCGGAGCTGTACGACCGCACGTTTGTACTGAACGGCGTGTCCAAGGCCTACTCCATGACTGGCTGGCGTATCGGCTACGCCGCTGGTCCGGCGAAAATCATCGGCGCCATGAAGAAGATCCAGTCCCAGAGCACCTCCAACCCGGCGTCGATCTCCCAGGCCGCCGCACAGGCTGCCCTGGATGGCCCGCAGGATTGTGTCGGTGAGATGGTCACGGCGTTCAAGGAGCGCCACGACTGGCTGGTAGAGGCCCTGAACAAGCTGCCGGGCGTAGAGTGCCTGACTGGTGACGGAACTTTCTATGTGTTCCCGAGCTTCCAGGGCGCTATCGATGCCGACAACAGCGTGAGCACCGACGTTGAGTTCGCCGAGAAGCTGCTGACCGAAGCTGGCGTGGCCCTGGTTCCGGGCTCGGCGTTTGGCTCTCCGGGCCATATGCGCCTGAGCTTCGCGACCAGCATGGATAACCTGAAAAAGGCCATCGAACGGTTGCAAAAAGCCCTCGGCTAAAAAGTTTTTGCCAGGGGTTGACGGGGCGGTATAGCCACCTTAATATACGCGCCTCGTCACATGACGACGTTCCCCGATAGCTCAGTTGGTAGAGCAACGGACTGTTAATCCGTTTGTCGCTGGTTCGAGCCCAGCTCGGGGAGCCACTATTCCGAAAACCCGCTAATTCTCTGAGTTAGCGGGTTTTTTCGTTTTTGGCCCTGATGGTTTGTTTTCCTTCCGGGGTTGGTGATTGCTGTTCTGGTTCTGCCCTAGCCTTTTGGCTTGGCGGGAATGGCGCGGATGGAACCCCCTCCCAAAAACCGCTACAAGCACGTCCATGTGCGCTTCTCTCCGGCCATCCATGGCCTCCGAAATTTTTGGGAGGGGGTTCCATCCGCACCACTTTGACAATATTGCGATAGTCATCAACGTAGGTCGGATTAGGCGCAGCCGTAATCCGACAATTTTGATCGCATATTTGGTGTTAAACGTTCTGTCGGATTACGCTTCGCTAATCCGACCTACGTTTTCCTGGACTATATCTCTGAAGCTTAATTGGGGTGATGGGGCCTTTCTCCCAAAAATTTTGAGGGCCAAGGATGGCCCGAAAGAAGCGCACATGGATGTGCTCGTAGCGGTTTTTGGGAGAAAGGCCCCATCACCCCTGACACCAAGCCTCAAAGGCTAGGGCCGGACTAGAACGCTCGGCGCCGAGCTTAAGATTTAACGAAGGTCAGAGGGCCATGATCTCAGAATGAATAGCCTCCAAAGCCGCCAGAGGATCAGAGGCCTGGGTAATCGGACGCCCGATAACGAGGTAATCGGAACCGGCCTTGAGGGCATCTGAGGGCGCCATGATGCGTTGCTGGTCGCCTTTGGCTGCGGTCAGGGGGCGGATTCCCGGGGTGATCAGTTTGAAGTCGGCGCCCTGCTCGGCTTTCAGTTTGGGGGCTTCCTGGGCAGAGCAGACGACGCCGTCGAGGCCGCAGTTTTTGGTGAGGGTGGCCAGGCGGGAGACGTGGGCCTCCGGGCCTTCGGTGATGCCGATGCCGGCCAGGTCGTCGGCTGACATGCTGGTGAGCACGGTGACGGCGATCAGCAGCGGACGGTCCGCGCCGAAGGCTTCCAGGCGTTCGCGGCAGGCGACCATCATGTTTTCGCCGCCGGAGGCATGGACGTTCACCATCCACACGCCGAGATCAGCGGCAGCCGCTACCGCCGCAGAGGTGGTGTTGGGGATGTCGTGGAACTTGAGATCCAGGAACACCTCGAAACCACGATCCTGCAGGCCGCGTACCAGCGCCGGGCCGGAGCGGGTGAAGAGCTCCTTGCCGACTTTCAGGCGACACTTGGCCGGGTCCAGTTGATCGACCAGCGCCAGCGCCGGGTTTTCTGAAGGGAAATCGAGGGCAACGATGATCTTCGGGTCGTTATTGGTTTGCACGGTCAGGTCCTGCGGGTAATCGGGTTAAAAAGAACTATTCGGCTTCCACGCCCTGGATCGGGCGAACGGTTTCCCACTGCTTGCAGCTGGGGCACAGCCAGTGCAGCTGGCGGCCTGAGAAACCGCAGCTGACGCATCGGTAAACCGGACGGTTAGCCAGAATCAGGTGGCCAATACGGCTGACGAGGCGGCCTTCGTCGGTGGTCATGCCTTTCTCGTAGCCAGCCAGCTCCACCAGGCGCAACAACCCCCGGACACTGGGCCGAACCTCCAGTTCGAGGCGTAACAGGTCGATGGCAGCAGGCCGGCCGGACGCACGTTCCACCGATTCCACCAGCGCCAACAATAAACTGGTACTGGGCCAGCTCTCGTACAGCTTGCGAAGCTTTTTCACCAGGCGACCGATGTCGCCGTGTTCATGCTCCAGCTTCATCAGGCGATCGACCGCTTCGGAGCCAAACTCCGGGTTCTGATCAAACACCTTGAGGCTCTGGTTGGCGGCGTCCTTGAAACTGCCCTGGCGGACCTGCAGTTTCATGATAATAAACGTGGCACGAACGCAGGATCGGTCATGATCCAGCGCTTCTTTGGCCAGCTTCTGGGCACCCCAGCGATCGTCATTCTTGAAAGCGTCGTCCGCTAGCTCGCAGGTGATGTACGCCAGCATTTTGAGTACCGCCGGGTCGGTCTGGCCACTGGTCAGGGTTCTGGCAACCTGGGCGGCTTTCTCCCACTCTTTTTCCTGCTGGTAGAGCTCAATCAGTTGCAGCGCAGACTTGCGGCCGTATTCCCGGTCGCCCATCAGCTCGTGGAGTAAGGCTTCAGCCCGGTCCAGGAGACCAGCATTCAGGTAGTCCAGGGCCAGTTCAAAGGTGACCTGCGGGGAAAACCGGGGCGGAAGCTCCGGACGGGCAAGGAGGTTCTGGTGAATCAGGATGGCCCTGTCGGTTTCACCCTTGTGACGGAAATGTGCGCCAACGGAAAGGTGAAGACTGACCGTGTCGCGGTTAACCGCGAGGGACTGTACGAAATTCTCCACGGCCTGATCGGAGTAATTGGTAAACAGGAATTGGAGACGATCCCGCACCGATTCTTCATCGGAAATGGTTTTCTTTGAACGCCGCGAGGAACTGCCGAGGCGCCCAGCAAACCAACCGGCCGCGACAGCTATTGTCAGCAGCAGCCATTGAAGCACTATGTCCATTAAAGAGTCCGGTCGTTCTCGGCCCTGGATTTCTCCAATGCCTGCTCGGTACGAGCAAGTCGTTTCTGAAGGTTGCGACGGGAAACAGACGTTCGGAAAGTCGCCAGCATGGTAATCAGAACACCAATCAGCGCACCAATGACAAAGGACATGATAATCCAGACGGCAACACCATGGGGCTGGGTCTCAAACACCAGGAAGTTCAGGGAGACCGCCATCTGATTATTAAGGGAAAAGACCAGCGCCAGGAGGACCAGGAACAAAACCAACAGAATAATGAGAATTTTCTGCAATCCTGCCATCGATGTATCGCTCCCCAAAGGGTGTATGAACCCTGGCTCGTGTCGTTCCCGGAAAAAGGTGATCAGAAGCCTTTCTTCAAGCTGTCGTTAACCTGTTCGCGCAATTCCTTGCCTGGCTTGAAATGCGGCACGAACTTGGCGGGCAGTTGCACGGCCTCGCCGGTTTTCGGGTTCCGCCCGGTTCTCGCCGCACGATGGTGCAGTGAAAAGCTGCCAAACCCGCGAATCTCAATCCGCTGACCATTGGACAGCGACTGGGACATATGTTCAATAATGGTTTTTACGGCCAGTTCCACATCTTTCACGGAAAGCTGACTTTGCTTGGATGCTATCAGCTCAACCAGTTCGGACTTCGTCATTAGGCTCATCCCTCTTCTTTATTATTGGATAGCCGGTTACCAGCTCCATGACCCTAGTTTAGCCAAACCAGAAAAAAACACAAAAAAAACGGGCTCTTAGAGCCCGTTTTTTTCATACCAACCGGAAAACTTATTCCTTGTTGGCGTTTTGCTGCTGCATCTGCTCCTTGATGAGATCACCGATGGTGGTCGCACCAGAAGTTTCAGCGGTCTTGCTGCGCACGCTCTCAAGCGCCTGCTTATCGTCCTCAACGTCTTTGGACTTCACAGACAGGTTGATGATGCGGTTCTTGCGATCGATGCTGATGATCTTCGCTTCAACTTCTTCGCCTTCCTTCAGCGCGTTGCGGGCATCTTCTACCTTGTCGCGGCTGATTTCGGAAGCCTTCAGAACAGCTTCAACTTCGTCGTTCAGAGAGATAGTGGCAGCCTTGGCGTCAACGGCGGATACGGTGCCCTTAACGATGGAGCCCTTGTCGTTCAACTGAACAAACTCGGCGAACGGATCGCTTTCCAGCTGCTTGATGCCCAGGGAGATGCGCTCGCGCTCCGGGTCTACAGACAGGATAACGGTTTCAACTTCGTCGCCCTTCTTGTATTCACGAACGGCTTCTTCGCCAGTCTCGTTCCAGCTGATATCGGACAGGTGAACCAGACCATCGATGCCGCCGTCCAGGCCGATAAAGATACCAAAGTCAGTGATTGACTTGATCTTGCCGGAGATACGGTCGCCCTTGTTGAAGTTGCCGGAGAAATCTTCCCACGGGTTGGATACGCACTGCTTGATACCCAGGGAGATACGACGACGCTCTTCGTCGATATCCAGAATCATCACGCCCACTTCGTCGCCCACCTGGACAACCTTGGACGGATGGATGTTCTTGTTGGTCCAATCCATTTCGGATACGTGAACCAGACCTTCAACACCCTCTTCCAGCTCGGCAAAGCAGCCGTAGTCGGTCAGGTTGGTAACGCGTGCCGTGACCTTGCTGCCTTCCGGATAACGACCCTTGATATCAACCCAGGGATCTTCGCCCAGCTGCTTCAGGCCGAGGGATACACGGTTACGCTCACGGTCGAACTTCAGAACCTTGACGTTGATCTCGTCGCCCACATTCACGATTTCGCTCGGATGCTTGATGCGCTTCCAGGCCATGTCAGTGATGTGCAGCAGGCCGTCAACACCACCCAGATCCACGAACGCGCCGTAGTCGGTCAGGTTCTTGACGATACCCTTGATTTCCAGACCTTCGGTCAGGGTTTCGAGCAGAGCTTCACGCTCGGCGCTGTTTTCAGCTTCCAGAACGGCGCGGCGGGAAACAACCACGTTGTTACGCTTCTGGTCCAGCTTGATAACCTTGAATTCCAGCTCTTTGTTCTCCAGGTGCGCGGTGTCGCGAACCGGACGAACGTCTACCAGAGAACCTGGCAGGAAGGCGCGGATGCCGGCCAGATCGACGGTGAAACCACCCTTGACCTTGCCATTGATAACACCCTTGACCACTTCTTCAGCTTCGAAGGACTTCTCGAGTACCTTCCAGGCTTCAGCGCGCTTGGCCTTCTCGCGGGACAGACGAGTTTCACCGAAACCGTCTTCAACAGCGTCGAGAGCTACATCGACAACGTCGCCAATAGCAACTTCCAACTCGCCTTTTTCGTTCAGAAACTGGGAGGCGGGGATAACGCCTTCGGACTTCAGTCCGGCGTTAACGGTGACCCAGTCGTTGTCGACGTCAACTACGGTTCCCTGGACGATGGAACCCGGTTGCATGTCAATTTCTTTTAGGCTTTCTTCAAAAAGATCCGCAAAGCTCTCGCTCATTATGTGTCCTATATGATCAACGCAAGTGTGCTCCGTGCCACCAGCAACACGGTCTGTTAATAAGTTCCGGAGGCAACCTGTGGCTGGCAGATAACGCTACATCCGGCATTTCAACGACAAAAAGGTGTAGTCAGGCCTGGCCTGCTGCGGCCATACACCTGTCCAACACCTCTTCTATACTCAACCCCGTAGAATCAATGACTTGCGCATCATCCGCGGGCTTGAGAGGGGCTGCGGAACGGTTCATATCCCGTTCATCACGAACCCGTATCTCCTCTAAAAGGGCGTCAATATTAACATCGACACCTGCGTCCTTCAACTGGCTGTAGCGCCTTCTCGCACGTTCCTCGGCACTGGCCGTCAGGAAAATCTTGACCGGGGCATCCGGAAAAACCACGGTGCCCATGTCTCGGCCATCGGCCACCAGGCCGGGAGCCTGCCGGAAGTCCCGCTGCCGCTGCAACAGGGCATCACGAACCGGCTGAATCACTGCCACCCGGGAGGCGTTATCGCCAGTGGCTTCCGTACGTATATCTGCGGTCACGTCTTTACCAGCCAGGATCACCTTGACCGGCTCCCCCGCATCCGTTGGCTCAAAGGCCACATCCAGACTTGCGGCCACCTCCACCAGACCCGCTTCGTTGTCCAGGGCAACACCCTGACGCACGGCGGCCAGAGCCGTCAGGCGATAAAGCGCACCGCTGTCCAACAGGTGCCAGCCCAGCTTGCGGGCGAGCATCTGGGTAACCGTACCCTTGCCGGACCCTCCCGGGCCGTCAATGGTGATGACCGGAGCCTTGGTGCTGGACATCACTCCCCTCCTTCGGTGGCAATCCGGATGCCGGTATCACAGGCAAGTTCCACAAATCCCGGGAATGAAGTCGCCACATTGGCGCAATCCGTCACCTCAATGTCTCCGGTTGCCCGCAGCGATGCCACGGCAAAAGACATGGCAATGCGGTGATCTCCGTGGCTATCGACCTTGCCACCACCGATCGGCTGACCGCCGTCGATGACAATGCCATCAGGCGTCACCGTGGTTTCAACGCCAAGTGTGGCCAGACCATCCGCCATCACCTGAATCCGGTCACTCTCCTTCACCCGGAGCTCTTCCGCACCCCGCAACACCGTGCGACCTTCAGCACAGGCGGCGGCAATGAACAGCACCGGGAACTCATCAATGGCCAGAGGCACCTGATCTTCAGGAATATCAATACCCTTGAGCTGGGCGGAACGCACCTTCAGATCCGCGACCGGCTCACCACCGATTTCACGCTCTTCCAGCACTTCGATATCCGCACCCATCTTCTGCAGGATATTGATCACCCCGACCCGGGTCGGATTCATACCGACGTGCCGTAACGTCAGCTCGGAATCCGGGGCAATACTGGCCGCCACCAGGAAAAACGCCGCAGAGGAAATATCCGCAGGTACGTCAATGGCGGTAGCTGTCAGCGTGCCGCCACCGGTGACACTGGCGGTAGCGCCGTCCCGGTGCACATGGTAGCCAAACCCGGCCAGCATACGTTCGGTGTGATCCCGGGTGGGCGCCGGCTCGGTTACCGACGTCACGCCTTCGGCGTACAGACCCGCCAGCAACAGGCAGGATTTTACCTGGGCTGAGGCCACCGGCATTTCGTAATGGATGCCGGTCAGAGGCTGGCCACCACGGATCTTCAGTGGCGGACGACCGCCCTCGGCGGTATCAATCACCGCCCCCATCGCTCGAAGGGGATCGGCAACGCGTCCCATCGGGCGCTTGGACAGACTGCTGTCGCCGGTCAGCTCGGAATCAAAGGGTTGCGCGGCCAGCAAGCCTGCGAACAGGCGCATGGCGGTGCCGGAATTCCCCAGGTACAGCGGACCACGGGGTGCCTGCAAGCCATTTACGCCAACGCCGTGGATGCGCACGAAACCGTCATCCGGCCCTTCGATGGTGACGCCCATATCGCGGAACGCCTGCAGGGTCGCGAGACTGTCCTCCCCCTCCAGGAATCCCTTTACTTCGGTGATGCCATCAGCCAGCGCACCCAGCATGATGGAACGGTGGGAAATGGATTTGTCCCCCGGCACCCGGATATCGCCGGCAATACTGCCACCGGGCTGAAGACGGAACGTTACCTGTTTCTGACTGTTGTTTGTCACGTAAGCCTGTCCTGAAAGCATTTTCGAAAAATGTTCCCGCGCCGCCTTGGCGCGACTGAACACCCTGAGCATGGTCGCTCCGTCCCCACTGGCAATGGCGGTACGAAGCTGGTCAAGATCGTGTGTGAAATGATCAACGACCCGTAACACGGCATCCCGGTTGGAGAGAAAGATGTCATGCCACATCACCGGATCACTGGCGGCAATCCGGGTAAAGTCGCGGAAACCACCCGCTGCGTAACGGAAAATATCGAGATTCTCATCCTCACCGGCCAGCGTGTCCACCAGTGAAAATGCAATAAGATGCGGCAGATGACTGGTCGCCGCCAGCACTTCATCATGATACGCCACGGACATGGTCAGGACCGTAGCGCCACAACCTTCCCACAGCGCTTTCAACCGCGCCAGATCCCCGGCATTGACGTTATCCGGCGGGGTAAGGATGACCTTGTGATTGGCGAACATTTCGGAATTTGCTGCCCGGATTCCGCTCTTTTCGGACCCCGCGATTGGGTGACCGGGAATAACGCGGCGAGAGAGGTCACCGAAAACCGCCCGTACATCCTCAACAAAACTGGTCTTGGTGCTGCCCACGTCGGTAAGAATCGCGTCAGCGGGCAAATGGGATTTCAATTCTTCCAGAACCGTACGGGTTGCGCGAACCGGCACGGCAAGGATGACCAGCTCACAGCCGGCAACTGCTTCGGCAATGGTTCCGGCGGCCTGGTCAATGACGCCCAGCTCCACCCCCAGCGACAGTTCGTCTTCCCGCTTGTCGGTACCAATGACGGTTTTGGCCAGACCGTTCTCACGAATGGCTTTCGCCAGTGAGCCGCCAATCAACCCCAGACCGATAACGGCAACCCGACTGAACAGTGGCTTGGTCGTCGCCACGTTACGCCCCCTGCCCCGGCTGACCGAGCGCATTGGCCAGGGCCGTTAACAACTTTGCGTTTTCCCGCTCAAGACCGATGGACACCCGCAGGTGCCGGGGCATGCCATAACCGGCGACCGGGCGCACAATCACGCCCTGCTCCAGCAACGACTGGTAAATGCCCATGGCGTTATCGCCGACATCCACCGCGATGAAGTTACCCGCGGACGGAATAAATGACAGCCCAAGCTCGCGGAAACCGGCCTCCAGCTGCGCCATGCCGCTGGCATTCACTTCGCGGGAGCGCTGCAGGTATGCTTCATCATCAAGTACCGCCGTGGCCGCGGCCAACGCAATAGTGTCCACATTAAAGGGCTGACGTACCCGGTTCAGGACATCCGCAATCTCGGGAGAACTGATACTGTAACCTACCCGCAACGCCGCCAGCCCCCATGCTTTGGAGAAAGTGCGGCAAACGATCAGGTTCGGGAACCGGGACAGCAACTCGACACCGTCAGCGTAGCCTTCGCCCTGCAGGTACTCGCAGTAGGCCTCATCCAGCACCACCAGGACCCGCTCGGGGATCGTCTCCAGAAACGCCAGGATGGCCTCGGCGTTATGCACCGTGCCCGTCGGGTTGTTGGGGTTGGCCACAAATACCAGCTTGGTGCGGTCAGTGACTGCCGCCGCCATGGCTTCCAGATCGTGGCCCCAATCCTTCGCAGGAACAGACACACCTTTGGCGCCAATCGCCTGGGTTACCAGCGGATAAACCGCAAACGCGTACTCGGAGAAAATCACCTCCGATTCCGCATCCGCAAAGCAGCGGGCAATCACTTCCAGTACATCATTGGAGCCATTGCCCAGGGTAATCTGCGACATGTTGACGCCGAAACGGGCCGCCAGTGCCTGCTTGAGATCAAAGCCGTTACCGTCGGGGTAAAGGCACAATTCGCTGAGTGCGTCCCGGGCTGCGGCCAGCGCTTTTTCACTGGGCCCCAGGGGATTCTCGTTACTGGCCAGCTTGATGATATCGGCGGGATCCAGACTCAGCTCGCGGGCCAGCTCATCGATGGGCTTGCCGGGCTGGTAGGGAGACAATGCCTGCACCCCTGCCACCGCCAGACTTTGGTAATCAATCGACATCACACCTTCCTCAACGCCTGTCCGAATCGTTTTGCTGCCAGAGCTTCCGTTAAAGCACACCAATGGGGTAAGACCCCAGACGCTTGAGCTCCACGGCTTCGTCGTCCACGTCCGCCAGCACCTTGCGCACCTGCTCGTCTTCCACGTGGCCTTCAAAGTCAATATAGAATACGTAGGCCCAGGTGCCGCTGGGCGACGGCCGGGTTTCGATACGCGTCAGGCTGAGACCGTGGCGATGAAATGGCTCCAGCAACTGGTACAACGCCCCTGGTTTGTTCCGCATGGACACCAGGATGGAAGACTTGTCGTGACCACTGGCGGGCACTTCTTCCCGGCCGATAATCAGGAACCGGGTGGTGTTGTCCGGGCGATCTTCAATGCTGTTGGCCACAACATCGAGCCCGTACAACTCCGCCGCCATATCACCGGCGATGGCGGCCGTTCCCGGCTCTTCCGCTGCCCGACGTGCGGCTTCGGCATTGCTGCTCACCGTCACGCGCTCAATGCCGTAGCGATGGGTGTCCAACCACTGGCGGCACTGGGCAAACGATTGCTGGTGAGAGTATATGCGGGTTATTTCCTGATCCTTGTTGGCAGGCGATACCAGCAGATGATGGTGGATACGCAGCTGCACCTCACCACAGATTTTCAGGGGCGACGACATGAACATGTCGAGAGTGTGATTGATCATGCCTTCGGTGGAGTTCTCCACCGGCACCACACCATAATGGGCTGCGCCGGATTCCACTTCACGGAATACCGCATCAATCGCCGGTAGCGGAACACTGACCACGGAATGCCCGAAGTGCTTCAGGGCCGCAGACTGGGTGAAGGTACCCATAGGTCCCAGGAAGGCAATGTGCATGGGTTTTTCCAGCGCCAGGCAGGCGGACATGATCTCACGGAACAGCCGGGCCATCTCTTCACCGGATAACGGGCCGGGATTCTGCTCCTTGATGCGGCGCAGTACCTGGGCTTCCCGCTCCGGACGGTAGAAGAACACATCCTGCCCCGGGTTAGCCGTCAATTTGACGTTCGCCACTTCCTGAGCGCATTGGGCACGGGCGCTGATCAGCTCCATGATCTTCTGGTCAAGCTGGTCGATTTCGTCCCTCAGTTCGGCCAGGCGGGTCTGTTCGTCCGTCATGATCAGCCCCGCTCCTTCGCAAATTCCGCCATATAGGCGATCAGGGCGTCCACACCGGCTTCCGGCATGGCGTTGTAGATGCTTGCGCGCATACCGCCCACCGAACGGTGACCTTGCAGATTCAGCAGCCCACGGGCGTCCGCACCTTTGAGGAAGTCACCGTTCAGGGCAGCATCCCCCAGTGTGAACGGCACGTTCATCCAGGAGCGGAAACGGGGATCAATCGGGTTGGCGTAGAAATCATTGTCATCAATGAAATCGTACAGCTTTTTCGCCTTGCGCAGGTTGATTTCACCCATGGTCTGCACACCACCCTGGGCTTTCAGCCATTTGAACACCAGCCCTGCCAGATACCAGGAATAGGTGGCCGGCGTGTTGTACATAGAGTTGTTATCGGCGATGACCTGATAGTTCATCATCGTTGGGGTTTCCTTGCGGGCCTTACCCAGCAAGTCCTTACGGATGATGATCACCACCAGACCGGACGGCCCGATATTCTTCTGGGCGCCGGCGTAGATCAGACCGAATTTCGACACGTCCAGCGGGCGCGACAGCATGGTGGACGAGAGATCCGCCACCAGGGGCACGCTGCCACTGTCGGGGATGAAGTCAAACTCCAGACCGCCGATGGTCTCGTTTGGCGTGTAGTGCAGATAAGCTGCATCAGCATCGGTATTCCAGGAGTCCTGGCCGGGAATGGTGGTAAACCTGTCCGCCTCGCTACTGGCCGCCACGTTAACGTTTCCATACCGGCTGGCTTCCGCAATGGCCTTCTTGGACCAGATACCGGTGTTCACATAATCCGCAGACGTCTTGTCACCCAACAGGTTCAGGGGGATGGTCGAGAACTGGCTCGAAGCTCCACCCTGCATGAAGAGTACGGCGTAATCATCTGAAATACCGGCCAATTCACGGAGGTCTTTTTCGGCTGTCTCGGCGATTTCCAGGAACTCGTCACTGCGATGGCTCATTTCCATCACCGACATGCCGGTACCGCGCCAGTCGAGCATCTCATCCCGTGCCTGTTGCAGCACGCTTTCCGGCAAGGTTGCCGGGCCTGCACAAAAATTATACGCCCTGCTCATGATCCTGTGATCTCTCAAGTCTTACCAATCGTTCTGCGAAGCGCCGGCTTATTCCTCGCCAGCGCCCTCATCTGCATTATCGCCTTCTGCGACAGGAGTTTCTTCGCCATCAACGTCTTCGTCATCGCTTTCGGCGATCCGTTCGACACCGACCAGACGCTCGTCTTCCTGACTCAGTTTGATCAGGCGAACACCCTGGGTGTTCCGGCTCAATACCGACACTTCGTCAGTGCGGGTACGAACCAGCGTGCCCTTGTCCGAGATCAGCATCATTTCATCGCCGTCGAACAACTGCAGCGCCGTCACCAGGTTACCGTTACGCTCGGAGCACTGCATGGCGATAACGCCCTGGCTGCCGCGGCTGTAGGTCGGGAACTCGTCGAAAGCCGTGCGCTTGCCGTAACCGTTCTCACTGGCGGTAAGAAGTACGCCGTCTTCCTGCGGAATGATCAACGACACCACGTGGTGGCCTGCTGGCATCCGGATACCGCGAACACCGCGGGCGGTCCGGCTCATCGGGCGAACCGCTTCCTCATTGAAGCGAACGGCCTTGCCGGCGGTCGAGAACAGCATGACTTCGGCATCGCCCTTGGTGATGGCTGTGCCAATCAGGGTATCGCCCTCATCCAGCGACAACGCAATCAGGCCATTGCTGCGCGGACGGGAGAAGTTCGGCAGTGGGGTCTTCTTGACCACACCGGCAGAGGTGGCCATCAATACAAATTGGTCTTCCGGATAATCACGGACCGGCAGGAAGGTGGTGATGCGTTCACCCTCGTCCAGCGGCAGAATGTTGACCATCGGGCGGCCACGGGAAGCGCGGCTGGCACGGGGAATCTCGAACACCCGCAGCCAGTACACCTTGCCACGGTTGGAGAAACACAAAATGGTGTCGTGGGAATTGGCGACCAGCAGTTTCTCAACGAAATCCGCGTCCTTCATGGACGTTGCCGCCTTGCCCCGGCCACCACGGCGCTGGGCCTGATAGTCTTCAACGGCCTGGGTCTTGGCATAACCACCGTGGGAAATGGTGACTACCAGGTCTTCTTCATCGATCAGATCAGCGATGGTCAGGTCGCGCTGGGAGCTGGTGATTTCAGTAAGGCGCTCGTCACCGAACTCGGATACTACCGCTTCCAGTTCTTCGCGGATCACCTGCATGAGGCGATCCGGATCCGCCAGGATTTCCAGCAGGCCGGCAATCTTCTCAAGGATGTCCTTGTATTCGTTCTGGAGTTTTTCGGTTTCCAGACCGGTCAGGCGGTGCAGACGCATATCCAGGATCGCCTGGGTCTGCTCCGGCGACATATGGTACAGCCCATCACGCAGGCCGTAGATTTCCGGCAGATCATCAGGGCGACAGGCGTCTTCCCCGGCACGCTCCAGCATGGCCAGTACATCACCCGGCGCCCAGCCCTTGGCCATCAGCTTCTCTTTCGCTTCAACCGACGTCGGAGAAGACTTGATCAGCTCAATCATCTCGTCGATGTTGGCCAGAGCAACGGTCAGACCTTCCAGGATATGGCCACGTTCCCGGGCCTTGCGCAGCTCGTAGATGGTCCGGCGGGTCACCACTTCGCGGCGATGACGCACGAACGCGTCGAGCATTTCCTTCAGGTTGAGGATCTTCGGCTCGCCGTTGATCAGCGCCACCATGTTGATACCAAACACGGTTTGCAGCTGGGTGTGGGCGAACAGGTTGTTGACGACCACTTCCGGGTTCTCACCACGGCGCAACTCGATCACAACCCGGATACCTTCCTTGTTGGACTCGTCCCGCAGTTCGGTGATGCCTTCCAGGCGCTTTTCCTTGACCAGCTCGGCGATCTTCTCGATCAGGCGCGCCTTGTTCAGCTGGTAAGGCAGCTCGGTAATGATGACGGCATCGCGATTGGTCTTCTTGTCGTGCTCGATTTCGTGACGGGCACGAATGTAGATACGACCACGGCCGGTGCGATAGGCCTCAACAATACCGGCACGGCCGTTGATGATGCCCTGGGTCGGAAAATCGGGGCCGGGAATGAACTCCATGAGTTCATCCACGGTCAGATCCGGATTATCAATCAGCGCCAGGCAACCGCTGACCACTTCAGTCAGGTTGTGGGGCGGAATGTTGGTGGCCATACCGACCGCGATACCGGAAGAGCCGTTGACCAACAGGTTCGGAACCCGGGTAGGCAGTACATCGGGAATTCGCTCGGTGCCGTCGTAGTTGTCGACGAAATCCACGGTTTCCTTGTCGAGATCCGCCAGCAGGGAGTGAGCAACCTTCTCCATGCGGATTTCGGTGTAACGCATGGCGGCGGCGTTGTCGCCGTCGATGGAACCGAAGTTACCCTGACCGTCGACCAGCGGAT
This sequence comes from Marinobacter alkalisoli, assembly GCF_045449855.1. Classification (NCBI taxonomy): domain Bacteria; kingdom Pseudomonadati; phylum Pseudomonadota; class Gammaproteobacteria; order Pseudomonadales; family Marinobacteraceae; genus Marinobacter; species Marinobacter alkalisoli. The sequence continues at coordinate 39,913 of NZ_JBJJLC010000008.1, forward strand.
AGCGCAGGGAGAATGGCTGAGCCATACGAACGATGGTGTCGTAGACCGCGGAGTCACCGTGGGGGTGGTATTTACCGATGACATCACCGACCACACGAGCGGACTTCTTATAAGCCTTGTTCCAGTCATTGCCCAGTTCGGACATGGCGAACAGAACGCGGCGATGAACCGGCTTGAGACCGTCACGAACATCCGGAAGGGCCCGCCCGACGATGACGCTCATGGCGTAGTCGAGATAGGACTGCTTCAACTCATCTTCAATATTTACCGGCAGGATCTCTTTGGCTAACTCACCCATCGAGAAAGGTTCCTTTGCGTTTGCTGGAAGTCGTTTCAGGGCTTTTTCGGTGCCCCATAGTTATTCTTTAACAAGCGGCCAATACTAACACAGTCAGCCCCTTACAGGGGCAACTGCGACCAGTTCTTAATTAAAAACGACCGTCTTGTTTTCGTAGGTAATCACCCGGTCCTCGATATGGGACCGCAGGCCACGGGCCAGTACGTTCTTTTCCACGTCCTTGCCCAGGCGAACCATGTCTTCGATGGAGTCGCTGTGGGTAATGCGGATAACGTCCTGCTCGATGATCGGGCCTTCATCCAGCTCCTGGGTCACGTAGTGGCAGGTGGCTCCGATCAGCTTGACCCCGCGGCTGTAAGCCTGGTGATAAGGACGCGCACCGGCGAACGATGGCAGGAAGCTGTGGTGAATATTGATCACCTTACCGGCGTACTTTTCACACAGACTGGCAGGCAGGACCTGCATGTAGCGGGCAAGTACCACCACGTCGGCGTCATAACCCTCGATCAGGCCATCGATTTCACCAAAGGCTTCGTCACGGTTATCACGGGAGACCGGGATATGGTGATAGGGTATTTCATGCCACTCGACCATGCGGCGCAGGTCTTCATGGTTGGAGATGACCGCCACGATCTCGGCGTTGATCTCGCGACTGTGCCAGCGGTGCAGGAGGTCTGCCACACAGTGGGATTCCTTGCTGCACATCAGGATCACTTTCTTGGGCTGGGCCGAATCCGCAATGTGCCAGTTCATGCCAAACTCGCGGGCAATGGGTTCGAACGCTGCCCGGAACTGGTCCAGACCGAAGGGGATCGAGCTGGCCTTGATCTCGTGGCGCATGAAGAACCAGCCAGTCTGGGTGTCCGAGTGGTGGCTCGCCTCGGTAATCCAGCCATTGTAGGTGGACAGAAAATTACTCACCTTGGCGACAATTCCGACCCGGTCCGGGCAGGAAATCACAAGACGATAGGTATGCTCCATGAAAGCCTTTCCTTAACTGAAATCCGGGAAAGCAGGTGCGTCGGGGAATCACCACCGACATTAACGGCAGGTTAACGGTACGCACCTATGAAAATGACCGGCTATCATAGCCTATCTGAACGTCAGAAACGAGGAATGGAGATATGGACAGAGGCCTCTACCACCGCACAGACAAAAACCTCGCCAGGAGGCGCTCAGGCCGCCTTTCGATTATGACAGCCCTGGCTTTTCTTGTGACCATCGGGCCTGCGTTCGGGCAAGCCATTCTTGAGGGCGAACGGTTTCATCCGGTCACGGCAAAACAGGGCATGGTAGCCACCAGCCACACGCTTGCCACTGAGGTAGCCCTTGAGGTACTGAAAAATGGCGGCAATGCCGTGGATGCAGCCGTGACGGCTGGTTTTGCCCTGGCGGTGACCCAGCCCCGCTCCGGCAATATTGGCGGCGGTGGTTTTATGCTGATTGCCAAAGGGGATGGCTCAGAGCCAGAAGCCATTGATTACCGCGAGAAAGCGCCCGCCGGAGCCTCAGAAACCATGTTTCAGGATGAATCCGGCGACGTCGTCCGCGATCGCAGCCGCTTCACTCACCTGGCGGCCGGCGTGCCGGGAACCGTGGCAGGTCTGGCGCTGGCGCTGGAGCGGCACGGCACCATTTCCCTGAAGCAGGCACTGGCACCCGCTATCAAGCTGGCCCGGGAAGGCTTTATTGTGCCTCTGCGTTTCACCGAAGGCCTGGAACAGGCCCGGGAACGGCTTCAGCGCTGGCCCGCCACTCGCAGTACCTTTTATAAAGAGGACGGCAGCGCCTGGCAGCCCGGCGAGCGCTTTCACCAGCCTGAGCTGGCTGACACACTCCAGCGGATTGCCGATGAGGGCGTAAAAGGTTTTTATGAGGGCAAAACGGCAGAGCTGATTGCCGATGAGATGGCCCGGCACGACGGCCTGATCACCCGGGAGGACCTGAAAGACTACCGCCCGGTGGTCCGCACTCCGGTCCGGGGCAACTATCGGGGTTACGACATCTATTCCATGTCGCCGCCCTCCTCCGGCGGTACCCACATTGTCCAGATTCTCAACATTCTGGAAGGCTTCCCCATAGCTGACTACGGCCACAATTCCGCCGATGCGATTCACCACATGGCAGAAGCCATGAAACTGGCCTACGCCGACCGTGCCCGCTATCTGGGCGACACCGACTACGTGGATGTGCCGCTGAAAGGACTTACCAGCAAAGGCTATGCGGAAGAACTCCGTAAAAACATTGAGCCTGATAAAGCCCGCCCAGCGAGCGACATTAGTCCCGGCCAGCCGGCTGCCTGGGAGAGCCCGGAAACCACCCACTTCTCGGTGGTGGATCAATGGGGCAATGCGGTGTCCAACACCTACACCATCAACTTCAGTTACGGCTCCGGCATCACGGTGGAAGGCGCCGGTTTTCTGCTCAACAATGAAATGGATGACTTCAGCGCCAAGCCCGGCGTGCCCAACGCTTATGGTCTGATCGGAGGTGAAGCCAACAAGGTTGAGCCCGGCAAGCGGATGCTCAGCTCCATGTCGCCCACTATCGTCAAAAAGGATGGCAAAAATGTCCTGGTGACCGGCAGCCCCGGCGGCTCACGGATTATTACCACGACCTTGCAGGTGATCCTGAATGTGATTGATCATGATATGAACATCCAGACTGCCGTGAGCGCGCCGCGCATGCACCATCAGTGGCTGCCCGATGAGATCCGTATTGAACAGGGCGTCAGCCCGGACACAATTCGCCTGCTGGAAGAGCGGGGCCACAAAGTGGTCGATGGTTCGGCCATGGGCGCTATCCAGAGTATTATGATGGATGGAGATGGCGTTCTGTATGGTGGTGCGGACCCAAGGCGTAGCACATCGTCAGCCATGGGCTATTGATGACGGTAATTGACCAGGGTCACTGACCTGAGCGGAGGCATTATGTACCTTTCTGTACAACTGAGCTGTTACCCACTGAAAGAAGACTACAAACAACCCATCTGGGACTTGATTGACCGCCTGAAGCAAACCGGGCTTGAAGTGTACCCGGGGCGCATGAGCACCGAGCTGTTCGGGGAGTACGATGAAGTCATGAAAGTGCTGTCCGATACCATGAAGTGGTCCTTCGAGACCTACGGTAAAGCGGTCTTCGTGGCCAAAATGATGGAGGGTGACCGGCGGCCAAAACAGTAGCCACCGACCTCCCGCCCCATCATCCCCGGGGCTCTGTCTTTACTGAGCGGGTCAGGCGCACCTCCACGGTGACGGACAGGGAATCCAGTGCAGAGGCTCGCTCGATCCCCTCTGCACTGGCCCGGTACAGGTGTGGTGTCATCGCCAGCAGATCGGAAATCTGCTCCTGACTGGTCAGTTCCAGGGGAAAGCGCTCCGTTGTAGCCTCCAGGGTGGTGAACCCCTTGGGGGCGACAACGTCCTCATTTTTCTCCGGCTTCAGCGTGGGATAGATAATTTCACGCAATTCCCTCAGGTGCCAGGGGCCGGCATCCACTTGCAGAAGCTGACCGCCCGGTTTCAGAACCCGGGCAAACTCGGAATACACCGGAAACCCGAACAGACATAGCACCCGGTCCACGGAGCCAGACAACACCGGGAGCCTGGCGTTGGTACCCACCACCCATGCCGGTCGTTTGTCCTGTTTCGCGGCCGCCAGCACCGCCCACTTGGAAATATCCACCCCCAGCAGTTCCAGGGTTTGCCGCTCTCCGGCCGCAGTCGCCAGCTGCCTCAGGTAATACCCTTCTCCGCAGCCAGCGTCCAGGCAGCTTAGCGTGCCTTCCTCGGGCGCTTCCGCCAACGCCGCACGATTCACCGCATCGGCGATGGGTTGATAGAAACCACCATTCAGGAAGTTGCGGCGCGCCGCCACCATTTCCTTGCTGTCGCCGGGATTGCGGGAACGCTTGTTCTGCACCGGCAGCAAATGGGTATAGCCCTGGCGGGCAATATCAAAGTTGTGACCTGCCGGACAGCACCAGGCCGCGCCGGTCCGGATCAAGGGGTCGCCGTCCAGCGGGCAGGCCAGAGCCTGAAACGGGGTAACGGGCATGCAGTATCCGCCTGAGTTCATCTGTGTACGGGGATGCAAGGCTAACCCAAACGCCCCCAATGGTCTAAATTGAAAGCCACGCCTGTCATGAAACCAGCCCGTTGCGTGTCTATGAGCAACCCATTCGCCAAGCTGTTTAACATCAACCGCGACGAAATCATCCCGGTCCTGCTCGCGGTGTTTTTCTTTTTCTGTGTCCTCACCGCGCTGATGGTACTGCGCCCCGCGCGGGAGGCCCTTGGTATTCAGGGTGGCATAGAAACCGTGCGCTGGCTGTTTATCGGAACCGCGGTCATTACCCTGCTGGTTAACCCGGTGTTCGGATTGCTGGTCAGCCGCTTGCGCCGCCTGACCTTCATCACCACAACCTACGCTTTTTTCGGGCTCAGCCTGGTTGCGTTCTATCTGGTCATGACGCTGGCCCCCAACGTCATCGGCGTCACCACCGGGCAGATTTTCTATGTCTGGTTCAGCGTGTTCAATCTGTTCATCACCATGGTGTTCTGGGCGGTGATGGCGGATCGTTTTACCCTTGATCAAGGCAAGCGTTTTTTCGGTGTGATTGCCGTGGGTGGTACCTGCGGGGCTATTTTCGGGCCATGGTTGAGCTCCGTGCTGGCCGAGCCCCTGGGAACCCCGGCTCTGCTTCTTATCGGCACCGGCTTCCTGACTCTGGCACTGGTTGCCTGCTGGGCCATTACCTACGTACAGACTGACCGGGTCAGTCGCATGCACGACACCCGGCCAGCCATCGACGAGCGCGAACTGATCGGTGGCAGGGCCTGGGAAGGTTTTCGGGCGGTTTTTCGTTCCCGCTACCTGCTGGGCATTGCCACCTACGTCATCATCCTGGCGGTCGTGGTTACTTTCATTTATTTCACACGGCTGCAAATGGTGGCCGAACTCGGTGAAAGCACCGATCAGAGAACCACCCTGTTTGCCAGAATCGACCTGATCACCCAGGTGGCCACGCTGGTCATGCAGGCGCTGGTAGCCGGTCACCTGATGAAACGGCTCGGCGTACACATCACCCTGGCTCTGCTACCTTTAACAACAGTGCTGGGTTTTATTGGTCTTGCCATGGTCGGCTCTCTGGCAGCGCTGATTACTCTGGAAGCCTCCTTCCGTGCAGTACAGCGCGCCATCATGCGCCCGGCCCGGGAAACCCTGTATACCGTGGCAAGCCGGGAGGATAAATACAAAGCCAAGGCCTTTATCGATACCTTCGTCTATCGTGGTGGTGATGTGGTGGGCGCTCAGGTAGAAGGTCTGCTTGGGCGCCTGGGTATGGGGCTGGCCGCCGTGGCCAGCGTCGCGGTTCCCCTGGCATTGATGTGGGCCGTACTGGGGCTGTGGCTGGGCAGGACACAACAGTCAATCGCGACCGCTCTGGAATCGGGGGACGCCACCGAAAAGAGGACATCACCATGATTTCCCGCAGAGACTACCTGAAACTCACCCTCGCCGTCGGGGCCACATTGGCCCTGAAACCAGGCATGCTCTGGGGCGAGGACAAACAACTGGAATTGATTACCCGTGCCATCCCGTCGTCCGGCCAGCGCCTGCCAGTGGTGGGGCTGGGCAGCTCCGCCACCTTCGCCAGCGTTTCCCGCAGCGAAGACCGGGATGCCTTGCGGGAAGTGCTGAAAACACTGGTCGAGCAAGGCGGCAACGTCTTCGACACTGCCCCGAGCTATGGCGCTTCGGAAGCAGTGGCCGGGCAAATCGCCGAGGAACTGAACATCACCGATGACTTGTTCTGGGCCACCAAGGTGAACGTTGCCGGATGGGGTGGCGGCAAGGCCGACCCCGACACCGCGAGAGAACAAATCGAAACCTCTTTCCGGCGCATCGGTAAACCGGTCATTGACCTGATACAGGTCCATAACCTCGGGGACGTACCCACGCAACTCGGCATTCTCAAGGAGATGCGGGAAGAACAGCGGGTGCGTTATATCGGCGTAACCACCACCGTTCCCCGCCAGTATGAAAACCTGGAGCGCATCATGGCGCGGGAACCCCTGGACTTCATCGGCATCGATTACGCCGTCGACAACCTCACGATGGAACAGCGGATACTGCCACTGGCCAGAGAACAAGGCATAGGTGTACTGGTCTACGCCCCTTTCGGTCGGACCCGGCTCTGGGAGAAAGTGAAAGGCAAGGACGTGCCCACCTGGGCGGCGGAATTCGACGCCTATTCCTGGGGTCAGTTCTTCCTGAAGTTCGTCGTCGCTCACCCGGCTGTCACTGCAGCCACACCGGCAACCAGTAAGGCCAGCCACATGGCGGACAATATGGGTGCCGCCATGGGGGCGTTACCCGACGAGGAAATGCGCCAGAGGATGATCCATTATATTGCCGGCCTATGATCGCGACGGACCGGAACGCTCCTGATCAGCCGGCGTTGGCAGCATCGGTTCGCGCCGCCATGATGAAGTCATTCCGGTGCAGACCACCGATCTTGTGGGTCCACCAGCGCACGGTCACCTTACCCCATTCCAGCAGGATAGCAGGGTGATGGCCTTCCGCTTCGGCCAGATCAGCGACTTTATTGGTAAACACCAGGGCCTCGGCAAAATTCCTGAATTTGAAAACCCGTTTCAGCTGTTCTTCCCCATCCAGCTCAACAGGCTGCCAGTCCGGAATTTCTTTCAGCAGGTTCTGTTTCTCATCTTCGGTGACTTTCGGAGCATCCGCACGACAGGCTTCGCAGGATTGCGCGGTCAGTGAACTCATGGCTCAACCTCCCTGACTGATGACTTGTATTACAAGCGTGGGCCCCGGGCTCCACATTATCAAGCCCGCTATTGAAATCCCCGCTTTTTCAGAATACTGTATATTTAAACAGTGTTATGAAAAACCAGGACCACATTCATGAACGAACTTCTGAACACCCTGATGCAGGATGCCCGGGTCTGGCAGGGGGATCGCCACATCCAGACCAGACAGCCGGCGGAGCCAACCGGCTACCAGGTGCTGGACAACCATCTGGGCGGGCTCGGATGGCCCCGGGGAGCGTTGAGTGAATGCCTGCTGGATGCACCCGGAATTGGTGAGTTGCAACTGGTACTGCCGCTGATGCAGCGCCTGACCCAGGCCGGCAAGACCGTGTTCTGGCTGAACCCGCCACACACCCCCTACGCCCCCGCCCTGGCACGGGAAGGCGTAGACCTGAAACAGGTGGTCATGGCTCATACCGACGATAACGGTGACCTGCTGTGGACCCTGGAAAACTGCCTGCGCTCTGCCGTCACCGGACTGGTACTCGCCTGGCCCGGCAAGCTGGCTGCCCGGGATATCCGCCGTCTGCAACTGGCCACCGAGTCCGGCAGCAACATATGCGTGCTGTTCCGCAACCGCAAACTGGCCGGGCAAAGCTCACCCGCGGCCCTGAGGCTGGAACTGGAAGCGGGAGAACACCAGGACTTGCGGATCAATGTGTTGAAACGCCGGGGCAGCTGGCCAGGGCAACGCTGCACCGTCGCCATGGCACATCGGGCACATGTGCCATTTCCCGAATCCAGCCGGATCGTTCAGGGCCCCTGGCTCCAATCCGGCTTATAACAGGTGCAACATGCTCTGGGTTTACCTGCATTTTCCTCACCTGCTGCTGGACCATATTCGCCGCTCCCGGAAGAACGGAGAGAACGGTAGAGAGAACAGCGAAGAAGCGCTGGTGGTCGTGGAAGCGGCCGGTCAGCGGGTACTCCAGGCCTGCCCGGAAGCCCAGGATCAGGGCGTGCAACCGGGTATGCCCCTGAAAACCGCCATCACCCTGGTACCGTCACTGGCCATTGCCCGGGCCGACACCAGCCGGGAACAACAGATTCTGGCAGAACAGGCCCGCTGGCTGTATCGCCATGCCGCCAATATTACCCCCTACCCTCCGGACGGATTACTGGCGGAAGTGGGCAGCCTGCAAAAGCTGTACGGCGGCCTGGCAGCCGTCTGGCAAACCTTCGAACAGGCCCTGTCACAAAGGCAGTTAACCGCCTGGATGGCTAGCGGACAAACACCCCTGGCAGCCCGCTTGTGCGCTCGCGCCGGTCAGGGCCAGTGCACCACCGACAGGGACCACATGGCGCATCAGTTGTCCGGCCTGCCACTGACAGCCGTGGAGCTTGACGATCGCACCCTCACCCGCCTGCAGCGGTTGGGACTGACCCGGCTGGGGGAAATCATGCAGTTGCCAACCAGGGAGCTCGCTCACCGGCTATCACCGGAGACCCTGGCCTACATACAGAAAATCCAGGGTACCCGCCCAGACCCACAACAACCCTGGCAGCCTCCACATCACTTCCGCCAACAGGCGGATTTTGCCCAGGACATTGAACATTCCGAGGGGCTGCTGTTTCCCCTGCACCGCATACTGGGGGAACTGGAAGAGGATCTGTGTTGGCGCCAACAGGATACCGACAGCCTGCTGTTGGTACTGAACCACCGTCACCACGAACCTACGCGCCTGCGAATTCGCACCTCGGGACCGGAACATCGGGCCGAAGCGTTTCTGGACTTGCTCCGTCTACGCTTTGAACAGCACCCGTTGACAGCGCCGGTTACGTCCCTGGTGCTCTCGGTACGTCGCTTCATGGGTCGGGAGGCGAGTAACGGCAACGATCTGCTGGGAGAAACCCCGGACCTGAACGAAGCCTGGCATACCCTGATCAGCCGCCTGCAGGCCCGGCTTGGAGAGAATGCCCTGCAGCAACTGTCACCCCGGGCCGACCATCGCCCGGAACATGCCTGGACTACCGCCAATCTCCCGCAACGGGCACACGCCACCAGTGCAGAGACAAGCAACCTGCCCCATCGGCCGCTATGGTTACTGAAAAGCCCACACCCCCTGCAGGAAACACCCAGCGCCTGGTTTTCCGGACCGGAACGTATCAGCGGCGGCTGGTGGGACGGTCAGCGGGTTCACCGGGATTACTACATCGCCCAACTGGCCAGCGGCCAGTTGGCCTGGGTGTTCCGGGATGTGCGTGATGGCTGGTTCGTACACGGCTGGTTCGGGTGATCTCCATGTCCTACGCCGAACTCCATTGCCTGAGCAACTTCACCTTCCTCACAGGCGCATCACATCCCCATGAACTGGCGGAGCAGGCAGCGGAACTGGGTTACCACGCCCTGGCGATCACCGATGCCTGCTCGGTCGCCGGCATTCCCCGGGCCTGGGCGGCCCTGAAAGACAGTCCGGTCAAGCTGATTACCGGCAGCTGGTTTGAGCTGAGTGACATACCGGCCAACGGCGCCACCCCCCGCTTTATCCTGCTGGCCCGCACCCGCACCGGCTATGGTCAGTTATGCCAGCTGATTACAACGGGTCGGCGGCGGGCGGAAAAGGGTCAGTACCAGCTATTCTGTCAGGACATCGAAAACCACACCCTCGACGATTGCCTGTGCCTGTGGCTGCCGCCTTCGCCTGCCTGTACCGCTTACGACGATGCCCTGAGCTGTGGCCAGTGGCTACACCAACTGTTCGATCACCGCCTGTGGCTGACGGCCGCCCGCACCCTGGAATCCGGTGAAGAGCAACACCTGGCCCGGGTACGCCAGCTCGCCACGGACCTGCACTGCCCGATTACCGCCACCGGCCAGGTCCACATGCACAGCCGTGAGCGCCAGCCCCTGCAGGACGTGCTCACCGCCCTGCGCCACCACACCTCACTGGAGAACGCCGGCCATCACCTGTTCCAGAATGGCGAACGCTACCTGAGACCACTGCCGGTACTGAAACGCCTGTTTCCCGGGCACTGGCTCAGGGAAAGCCTGACCATAGCCGATCAGTGCAGCTTTGAACCCGGCAGCCTGCGCTACGAATACCCAGCAGATCTGGTGCCCGAAAGGAAAACCCCGGCGTCATACCTGCAGGCACTGACGCGACAGGGCGAACGCCGTCGCTACCCCGAAGGCACGCCACTGGGCGTCCAGGCCCTGGTTCGCAAGGAATTGGCGCTGATCGCGGAGATGCGTTACGAGCACTATTTCCTGACCATTCACGACATTGTTGCCTTTGCTCGCCAACAGGGCATCCTTTGCCAGGGGCGGGGCTCCGCGGCCAACTCGGCCGTCTGCTACTGCCTGGGCATCACCGAGGTTGACCCCGCCCACACCGAGTTACTGTTTGAGCGCTTTATCTCCAGGGATCGGGGCGAGCCGCCTGACATCGACGTGGACTTCGAACACGAACGGCGGGAAGAAGTGATCCAGTACATCTACCGGCGCTATAGCCGGGAGCGGGCCGCCCTGGCCGCCACCGTCATCCGCTATCGCCCCAAAAGCGCCATCCGCGATGTCGGAAAAGCCCTGGGGTTTGATCCGGCGCTGGTGGAACAACTGCTGGAAGGCATTGACTGGCGAGACCGGGCCACGGACTGGCGCCACCAGATCCTGGACAAACGCCTGACCCGCAATCCTCAGGTGGCTAACCAGTTCTTCACCCTGGTCAACACGCTGCTGGGATTTCCCCGCCATCTTTCCCAGCATGTGGGCGGCTTTGTCATCAGTGCCGGTCCCCTGTCGGAACTGGTCCCGGTGGAGAACGCCGCCATGACCGACCGAACCGTTATCCAGTGGGACAAGGACGATCTGGAAAGCCTGGGGCTCATGAAGGTAGACGTGCTTGCCCTGGGCATGCTCTCTGCCATCCGCCGGGCCCTGGAACTTATCAGCAAAGAGCGCGGGCAACCGTTTGGCATGCCCGACATCCCCGCGGACGACCGCCCTACCTATGACATGCTCCAGCAGGGAGACAGCATCGGCGTCTTCCAGGTGGAGTCCCGCGCCCAGATCAGCATGTTGCCCCGCCTGAAACCCGAGTGTTTCTACGACCTGGTCATCGAAGTTGCCATCGTCCGCCCCGGCCCCATACAGGGTGACATGGTGCATCCTTACCTACGCCGTAAACACGGCCTGGAAGCGGTGGAGTATCCCAACGCCGAGATACAGGCTGTGCTGGAGCGCACCCTGGGCGTGCCGATCTTCCAGGAGCAGGCCATCAAACTTGCGATGGTGGCCGCCGGCTTCACCGCCGGCGAGGCTGACCGGCTCCGCCGCGCCATGGCCGCCTGGAAATCCCACGGCGACCTCAGCCCGTTTCGTGACAAGCTCATCAACGGCATGCTGGCTCGGGGCCACGACGCGGACTTTGCCGAACGGCTGTACCAACAGATCTGCGGTTTCGGCGGCTACGGCTTCCCCGAATCCCACTCCGCCAGCTTTGCCCTGCTGGTGTACGTGTCCGCCTGGATCAAACGTCACTACCCGGCAGCCTTTTACTGCGCCCTGCTCAACAGCCAGCCCATGGGGTTCTACTCCCCTTCGCAGCTGGTCCAGGATGCCCGCCGCCATAACGTCACCGTATTACCCGTGGATGTGAACCACAGCCAATGGGAACACAGCCTGGACGGCCCCGAACGACACCTCCGACTGGGGTTACGGTTGATACAGGGCCTGTCCGCCAGTGGCGCCGAACGCCTCCGCCAGAACCGACCTCCCCTGGGTTACCGCTCCAGCAACGAACTCCGCCGACTGGCCGAGCTCAGCCAGAAAGACATGGAACTCCTGGCCGGTGCCAACGCCATGCCAGACTTCACCGCCAACCGCCACCAAGCATACTGGCAATTGCTGGGCCACGAGCAACCGGCCGAACTCTTTGCCGCCGAAAACAACGAAGACTACACACCAGACACCTGCGACCAACTGCCCGAACCCACGGAAGGCCAGAACGTCCTCGCCGACTACGCCAGCCAGGGCCTGACCCTGCAACGCCACCCACTGGCCCTGCTGCGGGAACAGGGCCACCTGAAATTCTGCCTGAACGCCGAACAACTCAAGACCACCAAAGCCGGTATCCCGGTCCAGGTTGCCGGCCTCGTCACCGGCCGCCAACGACCCGGGTCCGCCTCCGGCGTTACCTTTGTAACCCTCGAAGACGAAACCGGCAACGTCAACGTGATTGTCTGGCTGGAGACCGCCCGGCGGCAGCGGAAGGCGTTATTGACGGCGCGGCTGCTACATGTGAAGGGCGTACTGGAAAAAGAAGGGGAAGTGGTTCATGTGATTGCGGGGAAGCTTTCGGATCTGAGTCACCTGATTCATTCATTGCCGGTTGATTCCCGGGATTTTCATTAGTTTGTCGGATTACGCTTCGCTAATCCGACCTACATTTTCTATCAGGCAGCTGAAATGCCAGAAGCGCTGGGGCGGTAGTCCTTTTCAGGAATTTCGAAGGCCAAGGATGGCCTGAGAGAAGCGCACATGGATGTGCTCGTAGCGGTTCCTGAAAAGGACTACCGCACCAGTGCCTCCCCCAAAACCTGAAGCCCAGAAAAAGAAAACCCCGCGAGACAAAAGCCCGGCGGGGTTTTCGGTACTGAAAGAGCGAGATCAGCCCAGGAGCTTGATCATCACACCTGCAGCAACCGCAGAGCCGATAACACCAGCCACGTTCGGGCCCATTGCGTGCATCAGCAGGAAGTTCTGCGGGTTGGCCTCAAGGCCTACCTTGTTGGATACCCGTGCTGCCATCGGCACCGCGGATACACCGGCAGAACCGATCAGCGGGTTGATGGGCTCCTTGGTGAAGCGGTTCATCAGCTTCGCCATCAGGACACCGCAGGCAGTACCCACACCGAAGGCCACAACACCCAGGCCCAGGATACCCAGAGTCTGGCCATCCAGGAACTTGTCCGCCATCAGCTTGGAGCCAACCGACAGACCCAGGAAAATGGTGGTGATGTTAATCAGTGCATTCTGGGCAGTATCACTCAGACGTTCTACTACACCACACTCACGCATCAGGTTACCGAAGCAGAACATGCCCAGCAGCGGCGCCGCGTCTGGCAGGAAGAGAACCACCGCAATCAGAACCACCAGCGGGAAAATGATCTTCTCTTTCTTGCTCACCGGACGGAGCTGGGACATCTTGATGGCCCGCTCTTTCTGACTGGTCAGCGCCTTCATGATCGGCGGCTGAATCATCGGAACCATCGCCATGTAAGCGTAGGCGGACACCGCAATGGCACCAAGCAGATGCGGAGCGAGCACGCTGGACACGTAGATGGAAGTGGGACCATCCGCACCGCCGATAATACCAATCGCAGCGGCTTCCAGAATGGTGAAATCCAGGATACCCAGCCAGTCGAGCAGAGCCGCACCCAATACAGTACCGAAGATACCGAACTGGGCCGCAGCACCCAACAGCATTGTCTTGGGGTTGGCCAGCAGCGGACCAAAGTCCGTCATCGCGCCAACGCCCATGAAGATCACCAGCGGCCCGATGGTGCTGCCGATAACTACAGAGTAGAAGTTATACAGCATGCCATTGCCATATCCGAAATCCTGGGCAATAGAGTTTGCCATCGCCATCTCGGAATAGCTGGCCTCTTTCACCGCGACCTTGAAGGCTTCTTTCAGCTCAGGCGTTATTGCCTGGCCAACCTGATAAGCCACATCCAGCGGCGCCGCCAGCGCCGCAAGAATCTCGGTGCTTCCGCCCTTCAGCGCGAAGTGGATCGCATTTTCCGCCGCAGTCAGGGCAAGCCCCGCCTCCGGAATGTTCGCCAGAATACCGCCAAACCCGATGGGTACCAGCAGCAAAGGCTCAAACCCCTTGCGAATCGCAAGGAACAGAAGAAGAAGGCCGACGGCGATCATAATCACCTGGCCAAGCTCGATATTGAACAGGCCACTACCCGTCCAGAGAGTCTGTAATTTATCCATGGAATGCTGGCCCTTATGCGATTGTCAGCATTTCATCATCAGGAGAGACGGCATCACCGACCTTGATGAAGACTTCACCGATGGTACCGGCCTTCGGTGCGCGAACCTCGGTTTCCATCTTCATGGCTTCGAGGATGATCATCACATCGCCTTCTTCTACGGTGTCGCCCGGAGAAACCAGAACCTTGAAGATGTTACCGCCAAGAGGTGCGACCACAGGCTCACCTTCACCAGCAGCAGGTGCTGCAGCCGGTGCAGAAGCAGCACCGCCCTCGCCCTGGATCTGGGTGATTTCGCCACCTTCGGATACTGCCACCACAAACTTCTTGCCGTTCACATCAACGGTGTAAGTTTCGGGGCCACCGGCCTTCTTGGCAGGTGCAGCATCTTCAGCGGTCGGAACCGGCTCAAACGCATCGGGGTTGTCGCGGTTTTCCAGGAACTTGAGACCAATCTGCGGGAACAGGGCGTAGGTCAGCACGTCATCAACAACGTTGTCTGCCAGTTTGATGCCTTTCTCGTCCGCCAGCTTCTTCAGCTCGTCGGTCAGCTTGTCCATTTCCGGCTCGATCAGATCCGCCGGACGACAGGTAACTGGCTCTTTTCCGTCCAGAACACGCTCCTGCAGCTCCTTGTTCATTGGCGCCGGCGCGGCACCGTACTCGCCCTTCAGGATTGCAGAGGTTTCCTTGGAGATGGACTTGTAGCGCTCACCGGTCAGAACGTTCAGCACCGCCTGGGTACCGACAATCTGGGAGGTCGGCGTTACCAGCGGGATGAAGCCCAGGTCTTCGCGGACCTTGGGAATCTCGTCCAGAACCTGGTCGAACTTGTCGCTTGCGTTCTGCTCGCGCAGCTGGTTTTCCATGTTGGTCAGCATACCGCCCGGCACCTGGGCAATCAGGATGCGGGAATCGGTACCCCGGAGGCTGCCTTCAAACTTCGCGTACTTCTTACGTACCTGACGGAAGTAGCTGGCGATCTCTTCGAGCAGGTTCAGGTCAAGACCGGTGTCACGGTCAGTACCTTCGAGGATGGCGACCACGGCCTCAGTGGGCGAGTGACCATAGGTCATACTCATGGAAGAGATAGCAGTATCCACGTTATCAATGCCGGCTTCCGCCGCCTTGATCGCGGTGGCGGTAGACATGCCAGTAGTCGCGTGGCACTGCATGTGAATCGGTATATCCAGTTCTTTCTTCAGACGGCTGACCAGGTCAAAGGCCACATAAGGCTTGAGAATACCCGCCATATCCTTGATGGCAATGGAATCCGCACCCATATCGGCGACTTCCTTTGCCAGCTCTACCCACATGTCGATGGTATGCACCGGGCTGGTGGTGTAGGCAATGGTGCCTTGGGCATGCTTGCCGGTCTTGCGCACGGCCTTGATGGCGCGATCCAGGTTACGGGGATCGTTCATCGCATCAAAAATACGGAACACATCGACGCCATTCTCGGCGGCACGCTCACAGAAACGGTCTACCACATCATCCGCATAATGACGGTAGCCCAACAGGTTCTGGCCCCGCAGAAGCATCTGCTGCTGGGTGTTGGGCATGGCTTTTTTCAGCTCGCGGATACGCTCCCAGGGGTCTTCGCCCAGGTAACGGATGCAGGAATCAAAGGTAGCTCCACCCCAGGATTCCAGTGACCAGAAACCGACTTTGTCGAGTTTCTCGGCAATGGGCAGCATGTCGTCCAGCCGCATACGGGTGGCGAGCAGGGACTGGTGGGCGTCACGCAGGATAACGTCCGTAATCCCCAGCGGTTTCTTTGTGTCAGTCATCGTGTCAGCCTTCTGTTTAAAGGTTCTATCTTTTACCGGGTCACTTCTTGTGGCGTGACCGGAATTGTGCAATCGCCTTCTTGATGGCCTCGGCGGTGTCAGGGTCAACCGACGTTGGCGCCTTGGGCTTGGCACGTGGCGTTCTGGCCGGGGTTGCCGGCTCTGGCGGCGCAAACCGTGAGATGAGTTTGGACATGAGCAGCGTTGCGAACACCAGCACAACCAGGAACGCAAACACGAATCCCATGCCTGCAATCATCAGATCTACGGCTTGTGACATCAGGTCATTCATATCGAATAGCTACCTGTATTGGTTTGTGTGATTTCCCCGACTTGCCTGATCTACTCTGCTGAACTAAGGTTTTAGGTCCAACAAAAACAAACCGGGAGGCAAAATCCTGCGTAATTTACCGTTTTAGATTGCCTTGAGCAACCGGAATGCGAATTGCTATACGCGCTTACCGAGCCTCACGGCCCATTATGACAGAGCCAAGCCCGCTTTAAATCATTCTCATTCAGGCATATCTGACCCGCATTTTACGGCCTTTTATCCTGCCATTCTCCAGCCTTTTAAGCGCTTCTCCGGCGACATTACGGTCAACCGCCACAAAGCACTGAAAATCAAACAGGTCAATCTTCCCGACCGCCTTACCGGAAATACCGGCCTCTCCGGTCAGCGCCCCCAGCACATCGCCCGGCCTGACCTTGTCCTTCCGCCCACCGGAGATGCACAGCGTGCGCATGGCAGGGGCGATCGGCCTGTCAGGGTTGGCCAGCAACTGTTCCGCATTTCCCCATCGCACTTCCTCGCTACGATGGGACTCCAGCCTGGAAACCTTATGACCCTGGGATGGCGTGCACAGCGTTACGGCCAGACCAGCCTCACCTGCCCGACCGGTTCGACCAACACGGTGGGTATGAACTTCCGGATCCCTGGCCGGCTCCACATTCACCACCAATGGTAACGCCTTGATATCCAACCCCCGGGCAGCCACATCCGTTGCCACCAGGACCGAGCAACTCTGATTGCCAAAGCGGACCAGCACGCTGTCCCGATCCCGTTGCTCCAGGTCGCCATGAAGGGCCAGCGCCGAAAAGCCACGCTCACCCAGCGCCGCCGCCAACTCGTCACACTGCAACTTGGTGGTGCAAAAGGCGATGCAGGAGGCAGGCTGCAGTTCTGACAACAAGGCGGCCAATGCATCCGCCTGCTGCCCCGGAGCGATCTCATAGAAAATTTCACGAATATCGGGCTTCTCAACATGCCCCTCAACCCGGATATCCACCGGACTGGACTGGTAGCGCTCACTCAGTACGCGGATGCTGTCCGGCCAGGTTGCGGAAAACATCAGGGTCTGACGCTGTGACGGCGCCTGGCTGATAATGTCCTCTACAGCGTCCTGAAACCCCATATCCAGCATGCGGTCGGCCTCATCCAGCACCAGGGTTTGCAACCGCTCAAGGGTCAGGGTGCCCTTACGAAGATGATCCTGAATCCGCCCCGGTGTGCCCACCACAATATGGGCGCCATGACTCAGGGAGCCAATCTGCGGTCCGATGGCAACACCGCCACACAGCGACAGCACCTTTACGTTGGCTTTCGCCCGCGCCAGCTCCCTCAACGCTTTTGCCACCTGATCGGCCAGTTCCCTGGTTGGACACAACACCAGCCCCTGAACCGAAAACTGCTTCGGCCTGAGCTTTTCGATCAGCCCGATACCGAACGCAGCTGTTTTACCACTGCCGGTTTGCGCCATGGCGATGACGTCCTTCCCGGCGATGGCCGCAGGCAGCGCCCGGGCCTGGATAGGCGTGGGCTGGCTGAACCCCAGTTGCTCAAGATTGGCGACCATGGCCTGAGACAGACCAAGCTGGTTAAAGGAAGACATAAATAGAGGATCCTGAAATGAATAATGCTGGTTATGGCGGAGTCGACAGTGCGCGTATACTACCTTATTCAGCGCACCAGTAGGGAGACTCTGCATAAACCCTGGATTATCTCTGGCTTTCAGGGCAATTCAGGCGCTATTCGGAGGACTCTTCAGCAACTATTTACGGAGTCGTAGATGGCATCACTTCAGGACCAGTTATTGAAAGCCGGGCTTGCCGACGAGAAAAAGGCCAAGGCCATTCGCAACGAGAAAAAGAAACAACGGAAGCAACAACCCAAAGGAACGGTTCAGGTCAGCGAAGCCGAAGTCCGCGCCCGCAAGGCTCGGGAAGAAAAAGCGGAGCGTGATCGCCAACTGAACCTGGAGCGCCAGAAAGAAGCTGAGAAGAAAGCCATTCAGGCACAGATTCGCCAACTGGTCGATACCAATCGCCTGGACCGCTCGCGGGGCGAGACCTCCTATCAGTTCGTCCATGACAAGAAAATCAAGAAGATTTTTGTGGATGACAAGATGGTGGACCAGCTATCCCGCGGTCGCCTGGCCATTGTGTTTGTGAACGACCAGTATGAGATCGTTGCCGAGGGCGTGGCACGGAAGATTCAGGAGCGGGATGAGAATGCCGTGGTGGTTCTGCACGACCGGCACAAGGACGATGTGGGTGAGGATGACCCTTATGCGGGTTATGAGATTCCTGATGATTTGATGTGGTAGGAGGGGGGGG
>NZ_JBJJLC010000009.1:0-31207 GCF_045449855.1 Marinobacter alkalisoli
TCACCGGGAGTACGGTGGTGAGGCACTTTCAGTTGAGCGTCTGAACTCCGGTCGCTTGAACTGTGAACCCCTGTCCAATTTGGCGACTAGCCTGAGGGGAGGATTATTCGGGCCGTTGGCCCTCACCCCTTCGGGACCGCCGTCGCTTTGCTCCGACGTTCCTCCGCACACTTCGTGTGCTACGGTCGAACCTCTTTCGGTTCAAATCCTCCCAGCTGTACAAAGCAAAACGCCTCAGCCTGTGGGGTGCACAAACTGAGGCGTTCTGATCTTGATATGGCGCGGCTGGGAGGATTCGAACCTCCGACCGCCTGGTTCGTAGCCAGGTACTCTATCCAGCTGAGCTACAGCCGCTTAAACTGTGAATCCTTGTCCAATTTGGCGGTTAGCCTAATGGGAGGATTATTCGGGCCTTTGGCCCTTTTGATAAATGGCGCGGCTGGGAGGATTCGAACCTCCGACCGCCTGGTTCGTAGCCAGGTACTCTATCCAGCTGA
Organism: Marinobacter alkalisoli; assembly: GCF_045449855.1. Taxonomy (NCBI): domain Bacteria; kingdom Pseudomonadati; phylum Pseudomonadota; class Gammaproteobacteria; order Pseudomonadales; family Marinobacteraceae; genus Marinobacter; species Marinobacter alkalisoli. The sequence goes on from NZ_JBJJLC010000009.1 coordinate 498, forward strand.
GCTACAGCCGCGCATCTTATCGCATTAGGTTGAGTGCTAGTTCAACCTGTTCTCGTTTCTCCGCTAGGGAAAATGGCGGAGAGGGAGGGATTCGAACCCTCGGTACGATTGCTCGTACGGTTCCTTAGCAGGGAACTGGTTTCAGCCACTCACCCACCTCTCCTTGAGAACGGGGCGTATACTACCATAATTTTTCTGTTTTCATAGGGTTGACACAAGTTTTTTGCATCTCATTTCAGGCAGGCAGAAAAAAAGCCGTTCAGGTTTCCCTTGAACGGCTTTTCAGACGTCTCAGCTGTTGCCGGGCTCCGGCCCGTCAGAGTCTTTTTCGCTCTGAATACGCTGATAAATCTCTTCACGATGTACTGCCACTTCTTTGGGGGCGTTGACACCGATTCGTACCTGATTCCCCTTCACTCCGAGTACGGTAACGGTAATTTCGTCACCCACCATCAGAGTTTCGCCAACGCGGCGAGTCAAAATCAACATATCCTGTTCTCCCTTGTTCAGAGCTACCTGTTCCGAAAAATGAACTTCCTGCTTTTATAGTGGGGCCACTTGCCTCTCAAAAGACGCACAATCCCTTATACGGATCAAGCGCATCAAAGGCACAGCAAATGACGCCCTTTTTTCAGATAACCTGAGCGAACCGACCTGTGCTTCGCTTGATCAGGCTTCTTCAACCCCAGGCTTGTCCAGTTCGAATGCGCTGTGAAGGGCACGAACCGCAAGCTCGAGATACTTTTCATCAATCACCACGGAAATCTTGATTTCGGACGTGGAGATCATCTGAATATTGATACCCTCATGGGAGAGAGCTTCAAACATCCTGGTTGCAACGCCTGCGTGGGAACGCATACCGACACCGACAATGCTGACCTTGGCAATTTTGCTGTCGCCACCGACGTCCCGGGCGCCCAACTCATCAGCCACGCCCCGCAGCACGTCCTGCGCCCGCTTGAAGTCATTACGGTGAACCGTAAAGGTAAAGGAGGTGCGATTGTCCTCACCGACGTTCTGCACGATCATGTCAACTTCAATATTTGCGTCACTGACTGGTTTCAGTATACGCAAAGCACTGCCGGGTGTATCGGGCACACCGGAAATAGTGACCTTGGCTTCGTCGCGATTGAAAGCGATGCCGGAAACGACCGGTTGTTCCATGACGTCATCATCCTCAAGAGTAATCAGGGTGCCTTCACCTTCCTGGAAGCTGGAAAGAACCCTTAACGGAACATTGTACTTACCTGCAAACTCAACAGCACGGATCTGCAATACCTTGGAGCCCAGGCTGGCCATTTCCAGCATTTCCTCAAAGGTAATTTGCTTAAGCCGCCGCGCACTGTCGACAACCCGGGGATCGGTCGTGTAGACCCCATCCACATCGGTATAGATCTGGCACTCATCCGCCTTCAATGCCGCAGCAAGCGCCACCGCTGTGGTATCCGAGCCGCCACGACCGAGTGTGGTGATATTGCCGGTTTCGTCGATGCCCTGGAAGCCGGCAACCACAACCACCCTGCCCGCATCCAGATCTTCCCGCATGCGCTGCTCGTCAATCTGTTTGATGCGGGCCTTGGTATGGGCGCTGTCGGTCACGATGCGGACCTGTGACCCGGTATAGGATCGCGCGGTACACCCCAACTTCTGCAATGCCATCGACAGCAGCGCAATGGTCACTTGCTCACCGGTCGATACCAGCACGTCCATTTCCCGGGGCGTGGGCTCTTCCATAATGTCATTTGCCAATGCGATCAGGCGATTGGTTTCACCGCTCATGGCGGACACCACCACAACCACATCATGCCCCTCATGGCGGAAGCGAGCCACTTTCTCGGCCACCGCCTGAATACGCTCGGTAGTCCCTACCGATGTACCACCGAATTTCTGAACCAACAGAGCCATTTTCTTCCCGGTATCCAGAATAGGACGAAGACGGGGCCTGCCCCGCCACTTAACATCAAACGGGCAGGATTATAAACGCCCGCCCGCTGTCACAACAGTTGCCTATGCAATATTTTCCTTAACCCAGCCAGGCACCCCTGCCAGGGCGTCCGCCAACTTTGAAGGGTCGTTACCACCCCCCTGGGCCATATCCGGACGACCACCACCTTTGCCATCAACCTGTGCCGCGAGATGCTTCATCAGATCGCCGGCCTTGATCTTGCCAGTGGCAGACTTGGTGACACCGGCAACCAGCGTGACCTTGCCATCTTCGACACTGGCCAGCACTACAACCCCTTCACCAAGCTTGTTCTTCAGCTGATCCGCCGTTTCCATCAATGCCTTGCGGTCAGCGCCTTCCAGCTCGGAAGCCACCACTTTCAGACCGCCCACCTCAACCGCGGAACCTGCCAGATCGGTACCGGCGGAGCTGGCCAGCTTGGCCTTGAGGGCTGTCACTTCTTTTTCCAGCTGCCGGTTACGATCCACGGTTTGCTGAACTTTTTCGATCAGCGATTCCCTGGCCCCTTTCACCAGCCCGGCGGCCTGCTTCAGGGTTTGCTCGGTTTCGTCCACCCACTCCAGGGCGCCAAAGCCGGTGACGGCTTCAATACGGCGAACCCCTGAGGAAATGCCGCTTTCCGAGGTGATGCGGAACAGGCCAATATCCCCGGTGCGCGCCACATGGGTTCCACCACACAGCTCGACGGAAAAGTTATCGGAGCCCATGCTCAGCACCCGCACGGTGTCGCCGTACTTCTCACCAAACAGTGCCACTGCACCTTTTGTCTGAGCCTGCTCCATGTCGGTGACTTCCGTCTGCACCGGCGTGTTAGCGAGAATCTGTTCATTCACCTGACGTTCAATTTCCTTCAACTGCGCCGGCGTAACAGCCTCAAAGTGAGAGAAGTCGAAACGCAGTTTATCCGGGTCCACCAGTGAGCCCTTCTGGCTAACATGCTCGCCCAGCACATTCCGCAGTGCGGCATGCAACAGATGGGTGGCGGAATGGTTGCGCTTGGTGCGCTCGCGGCGGGCGTGATCGATACGGGCGTCTACTTCCAGCCCGGAGAACAGCTCGCCTTCAATGACGGTACCAATATGCAGGTGGTTATCCCCTTCCTTGCGGGTATCGGTGACCTGGAAACGGCCACCACTCCAGGTCAACAGGCCGGTATCACCTACCTGACCACCGGATTCCGCATAGAACGGCGTACGTTCCAGCACCACAACCGCTTCGTCCCCGGCTTCGGCCGCTTTTTCTTCATCGCCCACAATCACGGTGCGAATGGTTTCATGGCCATCAATCTGCTCGTAACCGGTAAACTCCGTCTTGCCTTCAATGGAGAGGCCGGCGGCGTTGTAATCAATGCCGAACTTGCTGGCGGCACGGGCGCGCTCACGCTGACTTTCCATGGCCTTTTCGTAGCCTTCATAGTCCAGGGTCAGGCCACGCTCGCGAGCGATATCGTTGGTAAGGTCCACCGGGAAACCGTAAGTGTCATACAGGGTGAAAATCGTCTCACCAGGAATGACGTCGCCCTTGAGTTCCGCGATGTCCTGCTCCAGCAAACGCAGCCCCTTGTCCAGGGTCTTGGCAAACTGCTCTTCTTCCTGCAACAACACCTTTTCAATCTGCTTGCGGCTGCTGACCAGCTGGGGATAGGCATCGCCCATCAGCTCCACCAGGGCACCGGTGAGTTTGTAGAAGAACGGCTGGGTGGCGCCCAGTTTGTTACCATGACGTGCGGCACGGCGAATGATCCGGCGCAAAACAAAGCCACGACCTTCATTGGAAGGCATAATGCCGTCGGAAATAAGAAACGCACAGGACCGGATATGGTCAGCGACCACCCGTAGCGATGCCTCGGTGGTGGCCACACCGCCCAGAATCCCGGAGGCGGCTTCCAGCAGGTCCTGCATCAGGTCGATTTCGTAGTTGCTGTGCACGCCCTGCAGTACAGCGGTAATGCGCTCAAGCCCCATTCCGGTATCCACCGAGGGCTTCGGCAGATTCAGCATTTCACCGTCAGCCGTGCGGTTGTACTGCATGAAGACCACGTTCCAGATTTCAATGTAACGGTCGCCGTCTTCTTCCGGACTGCCGGGAGGGCCACCGGCCACGTCCGGGCCATGGTCGTAGAAAATTTCGGTACAGGGGCCGCAAGGGCCAGTATCACCCATCTGCCAGAAGTTGTCGGAGGCATAGGGCGCGCCCTTGTTATCACCAATGCGCACGATGCGCTCCGCCGGAACGCCGATTTCCTTGTTCCAGATGTCGTAGGCCTCGTCGTCCGATGCGTAGACGGTCACCCACAACTTGTCTTTTGGCAGTTTCAGCCAGTCGTCGCCGGTCAGGAAGGTCCAGGCGTAGTTGATCGCTTCGCGCTTGAAGTAGTCACCGAAGCTGAAGTTACCCAGCATTTCAAAAAAGGTGTGGTGACGCGCGGTGTAACCGACGTTCTCAAGGTCGTTGTGCTTGCCGCCGGCACGCACGCATTTCTGGGAGGTAGTCGCACGGGTGTAATCGCGCTCTTCACGGCCAAGGAACAGATCCTTGAACTGGTTCATCCCCGCGTTGGTGAACAACAGGGTGGGATCGTCCGCCGGTACCAGCGAACTGCTTGGCACAATGGCGTGCCCCTGCTGCTTGAAATAGTCCAGAAACGCCTGTCGCAACTCTGCGGTTTTCATAGCCCTTTGATACCCTTCTATAAACCCGTCGGGGTCCACGATTGAGAACACATACTTACATGCGTGTGCAAATCCGCTACTCTAGCACACGCCGAGAACAGGAAAAACGTGAAACATCACAGGAGACCCCATGCCCCGACGCTTTCATGACGCCGAGGAATTGCTGCCACCCGCCACGTTTATTAAACGACTTCTGACCATTATTTACGATGGGTTGATCTGCATTGCCGTGCTGCTGGTCGCAACCTGGATTTACACCATGATAGCCGGGTGGCTGACGGGGTGGGATCGATATCAGGAAATGGCTGAAAGCGGCGCCCTGGGCGGCGATCCACTGCTGACGTTTATCCTGTTCCTGGTGCTGTACCTGTTTTTCGCCTATTTCTGGACACGCACCGGCCAGACGCTGGCCATGCAGGTATGGCGCATTCGCATCGAGAATTTGGATGGCACTTCCGTGAGCTGGTCACAGGCCCTGCTCCGCTACGCCACAGCTGCAGCGGTTTTCTTCGTAACGCTGCTGGCCTCTTACTATCTGGGGGTGATTACCCTGATGATCACCCTACCGGCCATGCTGTCCCTGTTCTGGCCCATTAACGGCCTGTCCGTTACCGACCGCATCTCTGGCAGCGTGGTGGTCCGGGTACCCAAACCCGAGAAAAAGTAGCGTTACTTTCTCACCCTGTCTTACCCCGCCCGTCGCATCAACACCGCACCAACGGCGGCATTGATCGCGATGGGCAACAGGATGGCCAGCACCGGATTAAAGCCGAAGACAAGACTCATCGGGCCAAGCAGATCCTGCATGTACTTGAATAATAGCCCGACAATCAGACCGGTAAAGACCCGGAACCCCATGGTCACCGAACGCAGGGGCCCGAAAATAAAGGAAATGGCCACCAGCACCATCACCGCCGTACCCAGCGGCATCAGCACTTTCTTCCAGAACGCCAGCCAGTAGTTGGCCGAACTCAGTCCCTGCTGGTCGAGGTAACTGGCGTAGGTATATAGCCCGGTCATCGGCAGATTTTCCGGCTTGACGATGAGCACGCTCAGTACGTCAGGGGAAAGCCCGGTTTCCCAGCGCAGGGTCTCGTGGACCTCCTGGGTCAGCTGTTCCTCACCCATCACAGTGGTGCTTACATTCTCCAGCCGCCAGTGATCGCCCTGATAGATCGCACGCTCGGAAAAGCTGGCAGAGAGCATCCAGCGGTCGGCATCGAAACGGAACAGGGAAACGCCCTGCAGTTCACCATCCGGGCTGACGGCGTTGAGGTGCATGAACACATCCCCCTCGCGATGCCAGATACCCGATGCCGTGGCAATGTTTTCCCCCGCCCCCTGGGCAATCGCTTTCTGACTCTGAGCCATGCGTTCTGCCGGCGGCGCAACGTATTCACCAATCACCAGCCCGATCATCACCACAATCAGCGCAGGCTTCATTGCAGACCAGACAATGCGCTTGATGGATACCCCGGCCGCACGGATAACCGTCAGCTCCGAGGAACTGGCCATCGCCCCCAGGCCCACCAGGCATCCCATAAAGGCGCCCAGGGGCAGATAATCGTAGATGCGGCGGGGCAGCGTCATAAACACGTACCACAACGCCTGCAGTGTCTGGTAATCGTTACGGGCGTCATCCAGCTCGGCGATGAAACCGAAAATGAGGTCCAGTGAGAGCACGACCACCATGACCAGGAACATCGCTCCGCCAACCGTGCGCATGACGTATTGATCAATCTTATGCACGGGACCGGCCCTCCCTGATCAGGCGCCGCTTATACATCCAGGCGGGGCCAAACTGGAGCCACAGCCCCAGGGCAAGGAAAATCACGTGCACCCACAACAGGCCAATCCACTCCGGCACCTTGCCACTGGCGAGCGCATCCCTGGCCACGATCAGCAGGCCAAGATAGGTGATGTAAACCAACATCGCCGGCAATAAATGAAAGAAACGACCCTGGCGGGGATTCACCCGGCTCAGCCGGACCGCCAGCAAGGTGACAATGGGAACAATCAGCGGCAAGGTGAATCGCCAGTGCAGCAACGCCCGGTCTTCCAGGTTATCTGACGCCATCAGGTCCAGGGTACTGACACCCTCTTCCAACTCCTTGTCACCGCCGGCACCTGTCTGGATTTTCAGCCCGTAAGCATCAAACCCCGTCACCTGATACTTGAGTTGACCGGGCAACCCCTCAAAGCGCCCGCCCTCTTCCAGTATCAGGAAACGGCTACCGGTCTCCTGATCAATCAGTTGGGAACCGGACTCCGCGGTGATGATGGTCAGCCCTTCACGTCCGTATTCCGCGATGAACACGCCCTCCAGCACCCGTTTGTCATCACTCAACCCTTCGGTATAGGTAACCCGACCGCCAGACTCCAGATCCTGAAAGCGCCCCGGGGCCAGCATTTCAAACTCCGTCGCCTTGCGCTGCTCATTAAAAATCGCCTCCACCTGCTTCATGCCCCAGGGCGAGACATACAGACTCATGGCTCCCACAGTCAGCATCACCGGTATACTGGCCAGCAGGGTTTTGCCGAGCACCTGGCGATCGCTCATGCCACAGGCAAAAAGCACTGTCATTTCGCTCTCAAGGTACATTCGCCCGTAGGCGAGCAGAATACCGATGAAGAAACCGAGAGGCAGGATCAGCTCCAGGAAGCCGGGAAACCGGTACGCCATGATCTGGAACAGCACGTCCCCGGCCAGTTCGCCGGCGGCAGCCTCAGCCAGATACTTGATAAACCGGCCACTCATGAAGACCAGCAGCAACACACCGGAGACGGCGAGCATGCTGATCATGGTCTGGCGAGTAAGGTATCGGAAAACGATGCTCAAAACGTTGTCTCTGGCCGGAACGGATCGTTGTCAGTGGATGGAAAAACGACGGGGCTATTCTATGTAACCTCAGGCTTGATTGACAGTGCCGAAGCTTAAGGAACTGTCACCGCTTGATAAATCCGTCCGAAACCCCAATGCTAGAGACATTGTCCGCAAGGTTATACCATCTATTCGCACTCAATCAGAACCGCACTCAACCAGAATCAAACAAGGGAGTTGCCATGAACTTCAGCCTGAGCAGTAAATCGATCACCAGCACCAAGGCCGACTGCCTCGTCATCGCCCTTCCTGAAAAAGGTAACTGGCCTGACAGCACCACCCAGGCGGACGAAGCTCTTGGCGGGCTGATAAAGAAACTGCAGAAGGCCGGCGACGTTACCGGCAAGAACGCCACTACCGCGATGATCCCCGTTGCAGACCAGCCATGGCAACGGATTCTGGTGATTGGCACCGGCAACGACAGTGACCGTACACCGGCGAATTACCGTAAGGCCCTGACCGCCATGATGGGCCAACTGAAGGACAGCGCCTCGAAATCCGTCCTGATTGCCCTGGCGGATACCCCCGTCACTGGCGAAGAGGCGGTAAGCTCTGAAAGCGCCCGCCTCAACCTGATTGGTCGCACCCTGGAAGAACAGCTGTACACGTTCAATGAGTTCAAGAGCGAAAAACCCAGCGCGCGAAAGCTGAACAAAGTGATCGTTGCTGCCACTACCGCAGGCAAAGCCCTGAAGGATGCCTTCAACCTGGGCCTGGCAACCGGCCGCGGCATGAACTTCACCCGCGACCTGGGCAACACGCCGCCAAACATCTGCCACCCCACCTGGCTGGGCGAGCGGGCAGAACAACTGGCCAAGGACCATGACGTCATCAAGACCGAGATCCTTGACGAGAAACAAATGAAGAAACTGGGCATGAACAGCCTGTTGTCTGTTTCCGCAGGCAGCGCCCAGCCGGCCAAACTGATCGTTATGGAATACCGTGGCGGCAAGGCCAAGGACAAGCCCTACGTGCTGGTAGGCAAAGGCATCACCTTCGATACCGGCGGCATCAGCCTGAAGCCGGGCGAAGGCATGGACGAAATGAAATACGACATGGGCGGCGCCGCCGCCGTGTTCGGCGCCATGCAGACGATTGCCGAAACCAAACCGAACATCAACGTCGTCGCGGTGATCGCCGCCGCCGAGAACATGCCCAGCGGCACCGCAACCCGCCCCGGTGACATAGTCACCTCCATGTCCGGCCAGACCATCGAAATCCTCAACACCGATGCCGAAGGCCGCCTGGTGCTGTGCGACGCCCTCACCTACGTGAAAAAATTCGACCCGGAAGTAGTCGTCGACATGGCCACCCTCACCGGCGCGTGCATCATCGCCCTGGGCAGCCACGCCACCGGCCTGCTGAGCAACAACGACGAACTGGCCAACGAACTGCTGGCCGCTGGCGAACGTGCCGGCGACCGCGCCTGGCGACTGCCGCTGTGGGATGAATACCAGAGCCAGCTGGACAGTAACTTCGCCGACATGCAGAACATCGGCGGCCGCCCCGCCGGCACCATCACCGCCGCCTGCTTCCTGTCGCGCTTCACCAAGGAATACCGCTGGGCCCACCTGGACATCGCCGGCACCGCCTGGAACTCCGGCAAAGCCAAAGGCTCCACCGGCCGCCCGGTACCCATGCTGGTCGACTACCTGATGTCCCATGCAGGAAAATAACCCCGAAAACCGCCCGGAACCCGGCAGCCCCGCTGCCGGTGCCTCCGGCCAAGGCGACCGCAACCAGCGCTACTGGTTCCACATCCTCGCCCAGAACACCCCCGCCGCCCGCAACCTCCACGCCGCCAAACTCGTGGACAAAGCCTGGCAGCAGGGCGACCGCGTGTGCGTCGTCTGCGACACCGCCCGACAGGCTGAAGAACTGGACGACCTGCTGTGGACCTTCAGCCCGGACGCGTTCATTCCCCACAGCGTTGTGCCTGACTCCGCTACTACCTGCACCGATCCGGTTGGCATCCTGCTCTGCCCGCCGGTGGCTGAGGACTGGGATACTGTGATCATTCTATCGGCTACCCTGCCGGCGGATGCTGATCGGTTCAAGCGGCTTGCTTTGGTGGCACATAATGATCCGAATGCTCTCAATCAGGCGCGGTCGCATTTCAAGCAGTTGAGAGCTCTGGGGATTGAACCGAGGGTGCATGATCAGAGGAAGCGGGGGTAAGTTCGGGTTGGGTTGTCGGGTTACGCTTCGCTAACCCGACCTACGTTTGCAGCTGCCCTTGAACTCTGGCGGACTCCACAAGGTCTGACCGGCGGGGTTGGGGACAGCTTTCCAAAACTCTTGAGGGCCAGGGACGGCCCGAAAGAAGCGCACATGGATGTTTTTGGAAAGCTGTCCCCAACGCCGCCTTGCACCGAACCAGCAGGCTAGGAGCAGAACCCAACTCCAAGGTTCGCCGCACCCCCGGCGAGCATGTATAATCAGGCGTCTTAATTTTCCCTTGTGAATCAACCAAACGGTCACCAGCAGAAACCCATGGAAAAAACCTACCAGCCAGAAAACATCGAGCGCCAGTGGTACGAAAACTGGGAATCCAAAGGGTACTTCCGCCCCAGCGGTGAAGGACAGTCCTACAGCATCGCCATCCCGCCGCCCAACGTCACCGGCAGCCTCCACATGGGCCATGCGTTCCAGCACACCATCATGGACACCCTCACCCGCTACAAACGCATGCAGGGCAACAACACCCTGTGGCAGGTAGGCACCGACCACGCCGGCATCGCCACCCAGATGGTCGTCGAGCGCAAACTGGCGGCCGAAGAAGGCAAAACCCGCCACGACCTCGGCCGGGAAGAATTCATCAAACGCATCTGGGACTGGAAAGAACAGTCCGGTGGCACCATCACCCGCCAGATCCGCCGCCTGGGCAACTCCGTAGACTGGGACAACGAACGCTTCACCATGGACGACGGCTTCTACAAAGCCGTACAGGAAGTGTTCATCCGCCTCTACGACGAAGGCCTGGTTTATCGCGGCAAACGCCTGGTCAACTGGGATCCGAAACTGCACACCGCCATTTCCGACCTGGAAGTGGAGAACAAGGAAGAAAAGGGCTTCTTCTGGCACCTGCGTTACCCGCTGGCTGACGGCGCCCAAACCCAGGACGGCAAAGACTATCTCGTCGTCGCCACCACCCGCCCGGAAACCATGCTGGGTGACACCGCCGTGGCCGTACACCCGGACGACGAACGCTACCAGCACCTGATCGGCAAACACGTGATGCTGCCGCTGGTAAACCGCAAGATTCCGATAGTCGCCGACCACCACGCCGATCCGGAAAAAGGCTCCGGCTGCGTCAAGATCACCCCGGCCCACGACTTCAACGATTACGCCGTTGGCAAACGCAACAACCTGCCGATGATCAACGTCATGACCCAGGATGCCAACATCCGGACCATGGCCGAAGTCTTCAACAGCGACGGCACCGAGAACAACGATCTCGATGGCACCATGCCCGCCGCCTACGCCGGCCTGACCCGGGAAGACGCCCGCAAAGCCATCGTCGCGGACCTGAAAGAAGCCGGCCTGCTGGAGCGCGAAGAAGACCACGTGCTGAGCGTCCCCCGCGGTGACCGTTCCGGCCTGATCATCGAGCCCATGCTGACCGACCAGTGGTTCGCCGACGCCAAGACCCTGGCCAAGCCAGCGATCGAAGCGGTGGAAGACGGCCGCATCCAGTTCGTGCCCAAGCAGTACGAGAACATGTACTTCGCCTGGATGCGGGACATCCAGGACTGGTGCATCTCCCGCCAACTGTGGTGGGGCCACCGGATTCCCGCCTGGTACGACGCCGAGGGCAATATCTATGTCGGCCGCAGTGAAGAAGAAGTGCGCCAGAAGTACAGCCTCACCGCCGACCTGGAACTGAACCAGGACGACGACGTGCTCGACACCTGGTTCAGCTCCGCCCTGTGGACCTTTGGCACCCTGGGCTGGCCGGAAATCACCGAACGCCTGAAAACCTTCCACCCGACAGACGTGCTGGTCACCGGCTTCGACATCATCTTCTTCTGGGTTGCCCGGATGATCATGATGACCATGCACTTCATGAAGAACGAGGATGGCACCCCGCAAGTACCGTTCAAGACCGTCTACGTCACCGGCCTGATCCGCGACGAGCACGGCGACAAGATGTCCAAATCCAAGGGCAACGTCATCGACCCGCTGGACATGATCGACGGCATTGGCCTGGACGACCTGCTGGAAAAACGCACCGGCAACCTGATGCAGCCCAAGCTGGCCGAGAAAATTGGCAAGCGTACAAAGAAAGAGTTCCCGGAAGGCATTACCGCCCACGGTACGGATGCCCTGCGCTTCACCCTGGCTGCCATGGCCACCACCGGCCGTGACATCAACTGGGACATGAAGCGCCTGGAAGGCTACCGCAACTTCTGCAACAAGCTGTGGAACGCCGCCCGCTACGTGCTGATGAATACCGAGGGCGAGGACTGTGGTATCAACAACGAGCCGGTGGAACTGTCCCTGGCGGATCGCTGGATCATCAGCGAGTTGCAGAAGTGCGAGCAGGACGTCACCCGCTACCTGGAACAATACCGCTTCGACCTGGCGGCCCACGCCCTGTACGAGTTTATCTGGAACGAATACTGCGACTGGTACCTGGAACTGTCCAAGCCGGCATTGAACGATGATAACGCCAGTGCGGAAGCAAAGCGTGGCACCCGACGCACCCTGGTGCGGGTACTGGAAGCCGTCCTGCGCCTGGCCCACCCGATCATGCCGTTTATTACCGAGGAAATCTGGCAGCGCATTGCCCCACTGGCAGGCAAGACCGGTGACAGCATCATGCTCCAGCCCTTCCCGCAGCCGGACAGCAGCAAGCAGGACACAACCGTGGCGGCAGACATTGAATGGCTGAAGGGGGTCATCGTTGCTGTCCGCAATATTCGTGGCGAGATGAACATCTCTCCGGCAAAGAAAATCCCGGTACTGCTGCGCGGCAAAGACGCGGAAGACCAGCGCCGCATGGACGACAACCGCCAGTTCCTCAGCTCACTGGCCAAGCTGGAAAGCCTGGAATGGTTCGAAGGCGACAAAGCGCCCATGTCCGCCACGCAACTGGTCGGTGAAATGGAAGTGCTTGTGCCGATGGCCGGCCTGATTGACAAGGACGCCGAACTCAAGCGTCTGGACAAGGAGCTGGAGCGGCTGCAGAAAGAGATTGGCCGCCTGGAAGGAAAACTTGGCAACGAGAAATTCACCGCCAAGGCTCCTGCCGAAGTGGTCGAGAAGGAACAGGAAAAGCTGCAGGATGCGCAGGGTAGTCTGACACGCCTCAGCGATCAGCGAGCTGACATCGAGGCCATGTAACCCATGGCCGTTGCCCGGCATCAAGCACAAACCGGCAAGGGGAGTGGCCTGGTCGCCATTCTCGGTGCCGGTTCTCTTGGCCGGTTGTGGGGCGCCCTTCTCCCCGCAGGAACAGTGGCTTATGTTCCTCGCCGGGAGCCCTTGGGAAGAGGTGCACCAGATCTTACCTATCGCTTTCAGGACAGGCACGGAGACCAACACCCGGTCACCTTACCCTCACTGGACTGGAGCACCCAATCCCCCGATACGCTGATCGTCACCACCAAGGCGGGTGACACGCTGGATGCACTGGAAGCCTCCCTCCCGAACCTGGAGCCGACCGTTCCCGTGGTATTGTTCCAGAACGGTATGGGCAGCCAGCAGGCAGTGGCTGAACGATGGCCGGATCGCCCCATCATGGCCGCCAGCACGACGGAAGGCGCCAATCGCCCGGATACCCAGACCACGGTTCATGCCGGCCAGGGAGAAACCTGGATTGGCGCCCTGACACACAGCGCTTCACCACTCGTTACCAGCGTCGTCAATCAACTGAAAACCTCAGGACTGATCATCCATGAAGAGCCAAATATCCTCGAACGGCTCTGGGGCAAACTGATCATCAATGCCGGGATCAACCCCTATACCGCCATACTCGATTGCGCCAACGGAGATATCCTCGACGCCCCCCTGTTCCGGGACACCATCCGGCAATTGTGCCTTGAACTGGCCGACGTGATGCACCATGAGGGCCTGTCACCCCACTCTCCGGAGGGCATGGAGTCGCAGATAGAAGCCGTTGCCAGGAAAACCGCGAAGAACACCTCATCCATGTGCAGCGATATGCGCCGGGGCAAACCGACGGAAATCGATTACATCAACGGCTACATTGTCAGCCGGGCACGTGTCCACAACCTTGCGGTACCTGTGAACCAAATGCTGACGGAACGGGTAGAACTTCGGACAGCGACACAGCAAAAACCTCAACCGAATCATCCAGGAGCAACCTGATGGGTAACCGCCTTTCCAAGATCTATACCCGTACCGGCGACGACGGCTCGACCGGGCTTGCCGACGGCAACCGCATTGCCAAGAATGCACTACGGGTTGAGGCGATGGGAACTGCCGATGAACTGAACTGCCACGTCGGTCTGCTGATTGAGTGCCTGGATACCGATGACACCCTGGTGGAAACCCTGCGACGGATACAGCACCACCTGTTTGACCTGGGAGGAGAATTCGCCATTCCCGGCAGTCAGATGATCGGAAGTGAACACATTGAGTGGCTGGAGACGACTCTGGATCAGCACAACGAAAACCTGCCCCCACTGAAGAACTTCATCCTTCCCGGCGGCACACCGGCAGCCGCCCAGTGCCACCTCGCCCGTGCGGTGTGCCGCAGAGCGGAGCGGATCGTCGTCGCCCTCGGTCATGAGGACTCGATCAATAACGTATCCCGGCAATACCTCAATCGATTGTCTGATCTGTTGTTCGTGGTAGCCAGGGTTCTTGCGCGCCGGAATGGCGGAAAAGAAATTCTTTGGGAGCAGAAAAAGTCCGGCCTCTGAAGCCGGACTTGAACATTAGACCTTGAACGCCTCCACCAGGCGCTGAAGGGACGCGGTCAGTTCCGACATCTGTCGTGCCGAGCCCAGCGTCTCATCCGCATTCTCCGCCGTGGCTTTGCCCAGATCACTGATTCTTTCAACGTTCGTGTTCACGTTCCTGGCAACCGCCGATTGCTCTTCCGCCGCCTGGGCTATCTGATGACTCATATCCACGATCGTGGAAATACCCCCGGCAATGCGATCCAGCGCTTCGGTTACTTCTGAAGATTTGCGAACCGTTGTCTCAGTCACATCGTGACTGTTGGTCATGGCCCCGACGGCATCTTTCACACCGCTCTGCAAACGGGAAATCATGCCTTCTATTTCCTCGGTGGACTTGTGGGTTCGCTGGGACAGGGAGCGAACCTCATCCGCCACGACCGCAAATCCACGCCCGTGTTCACCGGCGCGGGCCGCCTCAATGGCGGCATTCAACGCCAACAGATTGGTTTGTTCAGCGATCGCCTTGATTTCAACCAGAACCTGGCTGATGTTGTCACTGTCCGCACTCACGCGATTGATAATGTCCACCGCCCCGGAAATCTCCGTCGCCAGTCGATTGATGGTTTCCACGGTATCCGCCACCACCTGACGACCAGATTCGGTGTCACTCTCTGCCATTCCGGCGCTATCAGACACCCGGTGAGCACTCTCCGTAACCTCATGGACCGCTTCCACCATCTGGTTCATGGCTTCGTTGATCTGCCCTGACTCATCCATCTGGCGGGCCACGGCCTCACTGTTGGCGGATGCTGTGTCCTTCACCCGGGCGGCCTGCTGATCAACATCGGAAGTCGTACGACTGACCGACCGAACCAGTTCGGCGATACGGTCGGTCATGTTGTTGAACTCGGTCGTCAGCTCACCAAGCTCGTCGCGGTTATCAAGCTCGATGTGAGCCGTCATATCGCCCGCGGCGACCATCCGTGCGGCTTCGCCGAAACGGTTGATGGCCGTACGTACCGACATGAAAAAACCAATGTACAGGTAGACCACCACCAACAGAACAATAACCAGCGCTACGACGATCAGTTGCCGCTGACGAACCTCGCTTTCCAGCCTGGAGGTCAGGTTGTCCCCCACCACGTCGAAGATAACACCAGTGAGGGTATCGTAATGCGCCAGCTCAGCGGCCACCAGGGCATCAAATTCCCGCCAGGGCATTTCCAGCCGCATCGGCGTGATGATGTTGATGTCCAGCTCGTCCCGGACCACCGCCAGGCCATTGCCGATGCTTTCAACCGTGTTGCCCGCCTCTTTCGCCAGTCTCGGTGAGGCGTTCTGGGCCACTGACAAGGCGGGCGCCAGCAAAGAGGCCCGGTTGGTCAGTGCATCGTAAATCTCGTTCAGACCATCGCTCAGGTTGTAACCCACCTGCCCATCGACCAGGGCGAATGTGCCAAATGCCCTGGCACGACCAATCACATGCCGGGCATTTGGCAGGGATTCCCTCACCAGCCCAAGCAACAGCAGGTTATCCCGGGAGGCGTCCTGACCGAGACCGGAGATTTCTATGGTAGCGGACAACATAGCCCGTACTTTCTGCACGAACTCCTGATAATACTTGAACTGTGGATCCAGGTTGCCCTGATAACTGTCTGAATTTCTGAGTGCCTGCCACTCTTCCTGCAGCTGGACTATCTGCTGGTTCCAGTTGCCGGCCGTGTCAAACGCCAGCTCACGGGAGGCCAGGTCTTCCAGGATACGGCTGATGGTTTCGGCGGCTTCGTCGGATCTTGTCAGGAGTTCGGCTTCATCCCGGACTTTACCCGGCGCACGATAGTCCCGGTAATCAAACGCGGCATCCAGCAGATGATTGACCTGTTCCAGTTGCTCAAGACCCTCCACGCCCCGGGTCATGGTTTCCACCGAACGGTTCAGTTCGCTGATGACCAGCCAGGACAGGCCGCCAATGGGAAGCAGGAACAACACACTGATCAGACTGAACTTGTAGAACATCGGCAGTCGATTCATCAGTGCAACTGCAGGTTTGATTAATTGGTTCACGTTTGACCCCGCACGGTGCTTCTTTGGAAAAATGTTTTATTCTTTTTTATGTTGTCGACTAAAGTCTTAAAAACTTTAGTGCTTTTGTTGTCAGCCTGTCACGTTTGTCAAAATCGAAGCGTCAAACCACTCCGGCGATAACCAATAGAGCAATGCCACAAATCCATACCAGCATGCTCCGGTTCAGCAAATCGCGAATGGCCCCCAGGCTTCTGCCCCCGAATGCGGTCCACTCATCCGGATGCACCCTGGAAAATCGTGCGGGGTCCAGTGCGTATCCGGTCAGCGCGCCGTTGGCCGCCTGAATCAGCACGCGGTCGGTTGCCGGCCCGAGGGTAAACAGCAAGCCCCGAACCTCCTTCAACCAGCCCGCGAGATCTCCCGCCAGGCCAAAGGTGCAGGCCAGCAACCTGGCCGGAATCCAGTTGACCCATCCTGCGATGCGGGCGAATCGGGGGCGTGCCGCCGCCTGGGGCCATTGTTCCTGCAATGCCACCAGCCCTCTCGCCAGGAAGGCCAGACCAATACCGCCCACTACATACCAGAAGGCCACCAGGAAGAACCGTTCAAACAACGTGACGATCAGCTTTTTCGACAGGGCCAGGTGCATTTCATCCGGTGATATTGCCTGCCCCCGCTCGTCCGCCGGCAGGCAATCCTTGATGTGATGCCAGGCGGCCTGCATGTCCCCTCTGCTCCAGGCCTCGCTGTAGGCCCTAAGCAATGGTTTCCATCCGGGCGCCCCCATCAGCAGCAGTAACAACAGGAACTCCAGTGGATAGATCGCCATTCGCCAGCCCTGGGTCGCCGCCAACCCGACCAGTCCTGACAGCAATAATGCAGGCACCACAACCCGCACCAACCCCCAACGAATGCCCCCTTCATGACCAGCCTCGGCCGACCGGCCAGTTTGAAACCAGGCGCGCCAAAGCCGGTCCCCAGACAGTGCACCGGACAGATCCAGCCGCCGACGGACCAGCCATGCAAGCAGGAACACCACCAGTGTCATCAGCGGGTCCCCCGTGTGGTTGCTTCCAATGTGGCCAACTGGTGGCGGTATTGATCCCAGTCAAAGGCGGGACCTGGATCCGTCTTTCGGCCCGGCGCGATATCGCTGTGGCCGGTAATACGCTCACCGGTGATTTTCGGCCACGCCCGCATGATCAGGGCGGAAAGCTCCGCCAGGCGCTGGTACTGTTCAGGCGTGTAGGGAATGTCATCGGCGCCTTCCAGCTCTATACCGATGGAAAAATCGTTGCACTCTTCTTTCCCGTCAAAACAGGAGCGGCCGGCATGCCATGCGCGCTCCAGCATACTGACGAACTGAACCACACCGCCGTCCCGCCGGATCAGGGCATGGGCCGACACCCTGAGCTCGCCAATGGTTTCAAAATACGGATGCTCCGAAGTATCCAGGCAATTGCAGAAAAAGCGTTCAATCGCGTCGCCGCCGAACTGACCCGGCGGGAGGCTGATATTATGGACAACCAGCAGGGATATATCAGCGTCCTCGGGCCTCGGCCCGAAATTGGGGGACGGGCACCAGCGCACTCCGGAAATTCGACCGGTGCGGCGCAAATGGTCAATGGAGGCTTGGGTACAGGTTATGTCGTTTTGGCTTTGAATCGAGTCAGGCAAGGTAAATCCAGCAGGTTTGTCGCTGTTGATATCTGCCCTGATTGAAGCACAAAGTTGCCCGGGTTGCTACGGCGGGTCAGTCCTTGCGACTGCTTCGCAGGTTATCAATGATGGATTCCAGCGCACGGTCAAAGATCAGGCCATCGTCAAGCATGGTGATTTCATCGCAAGCCATCGCCTGCGCCAGGGATTCCCGGTGATACTCAGCCACCTTGGCGCCGCTGCGGTTGACGAAAATATACTTGCCCGTCGCCTTGATGAACGCCGCCAGCTTGCAACGGGTTTTGACGCCGTCCCGGGCCCGCTCGATCCAGGAGCCGACCCGCAGGCTATCCGCACGGTCCAGCCAGGCCTGTTCGATCTCCGGTTCAGATGTCGCCTGCGCGACAGAGGCCTCGGTATCGGGTTCGGGCGGGGGCTCAGCAGGCTGATTCTGCTCAACGGCAGGAGCTTCTGCGACTTCCTCGGGAGGCTCCTCGGGTGAGGATGCCACCCTCGACGTTACCAGTTGCTGGAAGACATCTACATGTGCCAGCTCTAGGTCGCGGATCGCCGCGTCAGTGGCAAACGGGTCCCAGGAAATTTCCTGTAACGCATGACGCAAGTCATCCACTATGGATGGAATCGCCCGCAATAACTCGGTGCGTGTATCGTCAGTTACCGGCTGCGGATCCACACTCCATACCAGTTTACGCGTCAATTCCGCAGCAGCGGTCCAGCCCTCACTCTCCTCCCCTTCCCGCAACACCTTCCATTGAAGATACTTGCTCCAGGCCTCTCTCATCAGATTGTCGACCGGCTCGGGTAATTCCCGCCCGGCAGTCACCTCAGCCAGCAATTGATCAGCCGACTCGGCCGCACGTTCCTGTTTTGCACGCCCTTCTTCCGCATCCCGCAGGCGTTGCTCCACCAGATCTCTGCGCCGGCGATCGAGGTCCATGAAATGGCTGAAATCCGTCAATAATTCACTGAACAGATCCACATTGTCGGTGAACTCGTTCAGCACCCGGTCAACCACGGACTCGATCTTCTCCCTCAAGGGATCGCGCTGGCGGCCCTGCTTCTCGGTCCAGCCAATCGCGGACATGGCCAGCTCGTTGAGCAACTTGCGAACCGGATGGCCGCCACGGTTGAAAAAGTTCTTGTCACTGAGGGCAACTTTCAGCACCGGAATCTGCAGCCGACCAATCAACGCCTTCATGACCGGATGCAACTGACGGTCTTCCAGGATGAAATCGAACAGCATGGACACCAGGTTGATCACATCGTTGTCCACCTGACCGACAACATAGGACTGGCCATTGTCGGCCCTGAGTACTGGCTGCAATTGTTCCCCCAGGGACACCACACGCCCCTGGGTCCATTCTCCGGGTAGCGACTGGATAGCGTTGAGCCTCGCCATCAAGTGGTTTGTATCGAGAAACCCCTGCCCCCCGGCCACGGTTTGACCGTCGTCATCGCGCCCCTGATGTAACAGCGCGCTCAGCTCGGAGAAGGTCCCACCGGTCTGGCCGGCAGTTGCCCCGCCCCCGCCTGTCGCCTTCTCCTCCGCTCCACCGGTATTCGCCTTGTCAGACGAACGAGACACATCAGAAGCCTGCGGGGAACGAGCCCCGGTACGATGGCCCGTGGGCGGCCGCTTCATGTCCGGCAGCACGCCTTCGTCAATCAGGGTGCGATTGGCTTCCTCGTAGAGTTCGCCAAGCGTATCCGCCAGCAGGCGGTCAAAAAGTTTAAGAACCACCAGCTTGGCGCGAATATCGATGTCCAGGTCCGAGCAGGCCTCCCCCAGACCGCCGCAGATCACTTCCGGGCTGAGGGGCATCTGGCTGTTGGTGAGGGAAAAAGAGGGCATCAGGTGACCCACCCGGGCATTGAGCATCCGAATGGCTTCGGCATGCCTGTTACGCAGTTTGTTGACCAGATTCTCAATGGCCACGCGCTGCTCCAGCTCCGAATGATCGACCAGGCTCAGGGAATCCTGATCCACGTCTTCCAGACTGCCTCCGGCATTGTCGGGATTGAACTTGCCAATATCGTTGAATGCCCTGCTCACATACTGGAGGATGGAAACGGTCATTAACTTGCGGCGTAAACGCAACTCCCGCATTGCATCAAAATAGGCGGTCTGATCCTGATTGGAACCGGCTTTGTCCGCAAGTTCGAACAGCGCATCGTCCGCCCGGTCAAAAAAACCGGCCAACACCGACTTCAGAGACTGCCCCGATGCGTCACGTAGTCTCACCAGGGCATGGGGCAAGGCAAACCGGCCTCCGGGCTTCCGGGATGAAAAACTGACCACCTTGCTATCCTGCGCCATCTGGCTGCTCCGGGTATTGACTGACAAACGAATCGGGCTCTATTCCAGTTCACATCCTATGTCGTTTCAACGTCACCTTGTGTCAGATTTTGTCACCTTTTGTGACCAGGAGATGCAGTTCACATTCTAGCAGCCGGCAGCCTCCGGTTTGGCGAATTCGCTGCCGGGCTATAGAATCACGCCACAGACACCAAACCCGATTCGATAACCTTCTTTACCGGACAGCTATCATGATTCCAGCCGAACTGCTTCGCCAATCCCGCGTTGAATCCGTCGCCCACAGTTTGCGGGAAGACATTGGTGACGGTGACATCACGGCACAGCTCATTCCGGCTGACAAAATCAGCGCCGGGCGCGTCATTACCCGTGAATCCGCGGTAATCGCCGGGCGCCAGTGGGTCGACGAGGTGTTCCGCCAGGTAGATCCGGCCCTTGAGCTGACATGGAACGTGCAGGATGGCGACCGCGTGGAGCCAGACAGCGTCCTGTTCAGCTTTCAGGGGCCGGCCCGGGGCCTACTGACCGCAGAGCGGGCTGCCCTTAACTGGCTGCAGACCCTCTCGGCAACGGCAACGGCATGCGCTTCGTTTGCGGAGCGGGTTACCCACACCGGAGTAAAACTACTGGATACCCGCAAGACGCTGCCCGGCTTGCGCCTGGCGCAGAAGTACGCGGTCAGCTGCGGAGGCTGTTATAACCACCGTATTGGCTTGTGGGATGCCTTCCTGATCAAGGAAAACCATATTGCGGCCTGCGGGTCCATCGCCCGGGCCGTCAGTGAAGCCCGACGGATTGCCCCCGGACGCCCGGTGGAAGTGGAAACCGAAAACCTGGAGGAACTCCAGCAGGGGCTGGACGCAGGCGCCGATATCATCATGCTCGACGAGTTCTCCCTGGAGGACATGGTTAAGGCAGTGGCCATCACTGCTGGCAGGGCGAAACTCGAAGCATCCGGAGGAATCAATGCCGACACCCTGGCGCCTGTTGCGGAAACCGGCGTTGATTACATCTCCATAGGCGCGCTAACCAAGGACGTCAGGGCTATCGACCTGTCCATGCGCCTGGACTAGTGTCCCGTCTGGCTAATTCGTTAACCCTCCCCGGACAACAACAGGTCCATGGCCTCGAGTTCCCGGATCAGCGCCTCACCGGATCCGGGACGCCCCCGGAAATGCTCTTCCGCCATGGGCGCAATACCGGATACCGCCGGTAGGGGGTGATCATTCTCGATCAGGATTTTCAACCTGGCGACAAACACAAACTGCAGCCACTGGGTAAACTCCAGGGTATCGACGCAAAACGGCTGCGTGCTCTGGAATGCCTCCGGGGGTGGCGACTGACTTTCCCATACCCCCATTCGCCTAAGCTCTACCTCTATTCTGAGCAGGCTGTCCGCGACTTCTCCAACCTGCCCGTGAGCGGATGACTGTGACATAACCTCTCCGCGATCAGTCCGCAAGCGGTTCCAGCTCCACGGTCTCTCCGTGCAGGACCCGGAACAGGTCTTCGTACTGCCTGGTCAGTGCGTGTTTTGGCGCCATATGGATCAGTGGCTGCCGGCTCTGGTGTGACTCTTTCATCTTGACGGAACTGGACAGACGCACCGGAAGCACAGGCAGCCCCTCTTCCATCAGCTCACGAACAAGCTGCTTTGGCAGGCTCGCCCGCGGCTGGAACTGATTGGCGATAATACCTTCCACAACCAGATCCTCATTATGGTCTTCCTGGAGATCCTGAATCTCATGGAGGATGCTGTAGAGCGCCTGGCGGGAGAAATCATCACAATCGAACGGAATCAGGCACCGCTGGGCGGCAATCAGTGCAGAACGCGTGTAGAAGTTCAGGGCCGGCGCGGTATCGATGTATATGGCATCGAACGACTCGCCCAGCTTTTTCAAAGCCTCACGGAGCTTGTATATCTTGTGCTTGGCCTCAAGCTTGCGCTCAAGAAAATCCAGCTCCGGACTGGAAGGCATAACAAACAGGTTGTCGAACGGAGATGCGTGAACGAATTCGTCCGGGCGGCGGTTGAAAACCGTAAAAGCCACCGTCTGCTCCAGCATATCCGCGACGGTATCCTTCAGATCCGCCGCAGGCTTACCCAGCAGGTAGTGCGTTGAGTTCCCCTGGGGATCCAGATCCACCACCAGCGTACGCTTGCCCCGGGCCGCACTGATGGCAGCCAGGTTACAGGTAATACTGGATTTACCGACACCACCCTTCTGATTGAAAACGACTCGTCTCATTTCTCCCCCCTGACCGTGGCATCCGGGAGCCCGCCTTTTGTCTGCCCCGGTACACGTACGTTATTATGGATACTGTTGGCCCTTCACCAGCCCATGACCGATTTAACGAAGGGTATGGTCAACCTGCGCTGCGCCTGCAGGGAATTCTCATCCAGACGGTCAAGAATCCCCAGCAACTCGCCCAACCGGCGTGGTGCACGCCGCAGAATAAAGCCGGCCACATCATCACCCATCACCAGCCCGCGCTGTTCCGCCCTCGCCATCAGAATTCTCAGGCGATCATCATCCCGGTAGATGCCCAACTGGAGCAGCAACCCATGGGTAAGCCGCGACACCAGATCCGGCAATACAAACGGCACGGAACCGGGTACTTCCGATAAACTGACAAGCAACAGGTGGTTGTTGTCCAACACGCGATTGTACAGGTGAAAAACAGCCTCTTCCCAATCGGCCCGGCCGGCGATGAGATCAACGTCATCAAGACAGATCAGCGCCTGGTTCTCAAGCCCCGACAGGGCTTCTGGCCCAAACGGCAACAATTCCTGGATACTGACGCAAACCGCTGCCTCTTCATGGCTCTCCATGAAATGACAGGCTGCCTGCAACAGATGGCTCTTACCCGTATCCGCATCACCGCACACCACCACGACAGGCACGCGGGCGACCTGACGACAGATCGCCTCCAGGCGGCTTGCGGCCCCGGCATTCCGGTCGCCATGAAAGTTGTCAAACCTTGCGTCATCCCGCAGTTTGACTCCCAGGGTCATCTGTGACGAACTCACTGCCGTTTTGCCCTCCAGGCCCGGCCACCCCAGACAACCAGGTAGTGTCCACCGCTGGCCACCGCTGCAACCGCAACCAGCAGAATGCCGGCTTCCAGGGCCCATGACGGCATCGGTAGCCCCGCCAGCAGTACAATGATAGCAAGCACCACCAGTATCTGGACCAGAGTATTGAATTTTCCCGGCATACTGGGTTCCATTTCGAAGCGTCCGACGCCGTAGTGGAAAGCCAACCCACCAATAACGATCAGCAGATCTCTCCCGAGGACCAGGGCAAAAAGCCAGAATGGCAGCACCCCGGTCAATGTGAGCATCAGGTAGGCGGTAATGAGCAGAGCCTTGTCCGCCAGCGGGTCCGCGATGGCCCCCAGCCTGGACTTCCAGTTGAACTGGCGAGCCAGGAAACCATCAAAGGCATCCGTGGCGGCGGCCAGGAGGAATATCCCCAGAGCCATGCGGTATTCGATCGCCAACAGCGCGGCGGCGAAAGGAACAATCAGCACGAAGCGCAAAAACGTCAGGGCATTGGGTATCCAGCGCCACCGTTCTGACATTAGCAGGCTCCCTCTCCCCTTGGGTTACTCGGCATCATCCGAACCGATCACCGAGGCTGGCTGCCAGCGATAATGGAGAATTTCGTACAGCGACTCAAAGGCTTCTTCAGATTCTTCTGCGTCCCCCAGCAGCGGCTGGTAGGCAAACAGCGGATCAGACATGGCATCCGGGGATTCCTCCACCGCCTGATCAGTAGTAGCTTCCGGGCCCTGCTCCGGAGAGGGCTCTTCGGAAGGCGCGCTATTCACCACTTCCGACTCGGATAAAGGAACAAAGCGCGTATCCAGCGCAATGTATTCACGCAACTGCTCCAGTTCCCCCGAAAACGCAATCCTGAGGGTGAGCTGATCACCGGCCACCCGGGACGCGCCGACGTCCTGCACCGGGGTCAGATCATCAAGCACGTTAATGATATTGCCGTAATCCTGCAGCGTGCCCACACCTCGAACAACAATCTCGACCTGCGGCAAATCCCCCACATCGCCAGCAGCGACGGCGTAGCGACTGGCAAACGCGTCAGCCCAGAGACCAACCACCTTATCTGCCAGCTCTCGCTCACTGGCTGCGGTCACGGACTGCTCACCCTCATCCATGCCCATGCCGTCAAAAATCCAGCCCGCACGCCACTGATTACCGGAGCGGTTCACCCGAACCAGCGCCATCAGATCGTGATCAAAACGCTCTGACGCCGATTTCACTCTGCCGGTGAATTGCCCCCAGATATCAGACAACAGCTCACGATCGTCCGCCATCGACCGTGGCGGGAAATTCAGCGGCAAGCCTCGGTCCGCAGCGGCCTGCCGGAACGCTTCCGACCAGCGGCTGTCACCGTCTCCATCAGAGGCGGTCAGCAACGAACGGGAGCCCCGCTCTTCCACCGCGACCCAGGCCAGGGTCAGCGGCCTGTTCGCGCCCCATACCGGAGCGTCGATTGAGGCCAGGGCGCGGTTGACGCCCACTGCTCCGAAGCTCATCCGCAGCCGATCGCCCTCCTGCCGGCTCAGCACCTGATAGGACTGGAGCAGAGACTCGGCATCAGCAAGAAGTTCCTGCACTCCGTCGTAACTCAGAATATCGCTGCTCCCGGATATCCGAACAAATACCTTTTCGAGGCCGTCGGCATAACCCTGCTTCAGCTCGCCTGGCTGGGATCCGGCCACGGGAACCTCAACGGAATACAATCCGGTCACCGTCACCGCGCCAGCGGGAAAGGCCGCCAGCAGCACCAGTGTGCCGACAATCGGCAGAATCCACCGAATCATTCGCGTTGCCCGTGTCGAAATTCGTCCTGATAATGACATGAAACACCCTGCAATTCGCCTGAATGGCGCATAGGATACACCATGGCCCGAGTCGTGAGTAGCTAACGGGGATTTCGGAAAATCAATTTGGAGCGCCACCTCTCACCTGTTAAAATCCGCCGCCTGACCCACTGGCCAAAACGGTTAAGCACACCATGAGCGAACAGAAGCCCTCCCTTACCTATCGCGATGCCGGCGTTGATATCGACGCAGGTAACGAACTCGTCAACCGCATCAAGGACACGGCAGCCCGTACCCGCCGTCCGGAAGTGCTTGGGGGGCTGGGCGGTTTTGGCGCCATGGTTTCCATCCCCGCCGGTTACCGTGAGCCGGTACTGGTATCAGGCACTGACGGCGTTGGCACCAAACTGCGGCTGGCCATGCAACTGCAAAAGCACGACAGCATCGGCATTGATCTTGTTGCCATGTGCGTAAACGATCTTGTGGTCGGTGGCGCCGAGCCCCTGTTTTTCCTCGATTACTACGCAACCGGCAAGCTGAACGTCGATGTCGCTGCCCAGGTGGTGGCCGGTATCGGTGAAGGCTGCGAACAGGCGGGTTGTGCACTGGTTGGCGGTGAAACCGCCGAAATGCCGGGTATGTACGAAGGTGACGACTATGACCTGGCCGGCTTCTGTGTGGGTGTTGCCGAGCGCAGCGAGATTATTGATGGCAGCCGGGTACAGAACGGCGATGTGCTTATCGCGCTGGGTTCGTCAGGCCCGCACTCAAACGGCTATTCGCTGATTCGCAAGATCATCGAGGTCAGCAAGGTCGACCTGAGCCAGCCCATGGGTGACGGCACCCTGGCCGAAGCCCTGATGGCCCCAACGCGCATTTACGTTAAAAACCTGCTTCAGCTGTTCCGTGAAGTGGATGTCCGGGCCCTGTCACACATTACCGGTGGCGGCCTGCCGGAGAATATTCCCAGGGTACTGCCGGATGGCTCCATTGCAGCAATTGATACCGCAAGCTGGACGCTGCCGCCCGTTTTTCAGTGGCTGCAGGATGCCGGTGGCGTTGCCAGCGAGGAAATGTACCGCACCTTTAACTGCGGCGTGGGCATGATTGTCTGTGTGCCGGCGAACCAGAAGGACCTCGCTCTCGATACGCTCACCTCCATGGATGAAAAGGCCTGGCAGATTGGCGTCATCGAAAGCGCAGGCGATACAACGGCGAAATCCGTCGTCCGCTATGCTCCGGGGCTTCTCGCAGAATGAATGCCGATCCAGCACCTCAGCCCCGCATCCTGGTACTCGCCTCTGGCAGCGGCACCAACCTTCAGGCGTTGATTGATGCCAGCCGCGAACGGGACTTCCCGGGACAAATTGTGGCGGTGGGCTGCAACCGGCCGCAGGCCTTTGCACTGGAGCGGGCAGCCCAGGCCAACATCGACACCTTCGTGGTGAACCACAAGGATTACGGGTCACGGGAAGAATTTGACGGCGCACTGATGGCTGAGATTCGCCGCCACAATCCGGATCTGGTCGTCCTGGCCGGTTTCATGCGCATCCTGACCACCGATTTCGTGCGGGCGCTCCGGGGCACCATGCTGAACGTCCACCCCTCCCTGCTTCCCAAATACACCGGGCTGAATACTCATCAGCGCGCACTGGATGCCGGCGACAAGGTTCATGGCGTTTCCATCCATTTCGTCACGGAAGAACTGGATGGCGGCCCGGTGATCGCCCAGGCCGAGGTCACGATCGATCCGGATGACACCGCTGAATCCCTTGCGGAGAAAGTCCAGGAGAAGGAGCACCTGCTCTATCCCATCGTGATTCGCTGGTTCTGCGAGGGGCGCATCCAACTGGGCACAGACTACGTCCTGTTTGATGGCGAACTGCTGAACAAACCCATGCGACTTCCCGATGAAAGGGTCGTACACTAAACAGATTGTCACCCTCCCTTGTGGTCAGACGGGCTACACTGACGAGATCATGTAGCCTAGCGCAACAGGAGCGACACCATGACTGCGTCCCTTTTGGTCAGATTTCCCGCCGCCATCATTGCCTGTGCGGCCCTGACCTTCTCCCCAACCCCTGCCCTGGCAGACGACTCACAAGGGGAAGCCGAAGGTTCGCAGCAGCAATCCCGCGCACAGGCATCTGATTACCCCCCTCTCCTGCCGCTGAAGGCCAGCTACAGCGCGTCCATGGACAAAGGCATCTCCCTGAACGGCAGCGCCACCCGAAGCCTGACTGAACGGGATGACGGCACCTGGGTCTACAGGACCGACGTTGACTCATTCATTGCGGATATCGAGGAGTCCCTGATCCTGCGATGGGAAAACAACCGGGTTGTCCCTCTCAGGTATCGCTATAAGCTGTCGGGTTTTCTGATCAGGGATCGCAAGGAGGCTATCGATTTTGACTGGGACAACCGGGTTGTAAGCGGTCACCATGAAGGGGACAGGTTCTCACTGGAACTGGAGGACGGGGCACTGGACCCAATGGGTCATCAACTCCAGCTTCATCAGGACATACGCGCGGGCAAAAGGGAAATGGAGTACCGCGTCATCGACAAGGGCGATTACGACACTGACCGTTTTGCAGTGATTGACGAAGAGACCCTGCAAACCGACCAGGGCGAGATGATAACTCTCAAGGCCGAGAAAGTCCGTGACGACGACAGCAAACGCCAGACCCTGATGTGGTTCGCCCCGGACCAGGAATACCTGCTGGTCCGACTGCTACAGGTTGAGCCCGACGGCAGCCGCTACGAAATCAGGATTGATGACGCAGAAATCCGCCGCTAGCCGTTGTGGGCGGCCCACAACGCTTTGACCTCATCCGCGATAATACGCAGACCTTCCGCAACCCTGTCATCATCCTGTGAGTAGGTCACCCGCAGGCACTCATGGCGATGCTTCCAGTCTTCATCCGGCAAACCCGGGAAAAAGTAATGACCGGAAACCACCAACACGCCCCGGGCCTTGAGACGCTGATAGAGTTCCAGGCTGCTGATCGGCAAATCCGGGAACCACAACCACAGGAACATGGCACCCTCAGGCTTGTGGACATACCAGTGGCAGGCATCCTCACCCATGGCTTCCCGGAAAACGGCCACCGCCTTCTCCATCTTGGCCTTGTAGAACGGGCACACCACATCCCGGCTCAGGGAAAGAATCTCCCCGGAACGCACCAGAGGCTCCGCCAGCATGGCGCCAAAGCTGCCGGTGGCCAGATTCATGATCGCATTGATCCCGGAAAGCGCCTTGATCACCGGTTCAGAGGCAATAACAATACCGGTGCGGGCTGCCGGTAAACCGAGCTTGGACAAGCTCAGGCACAGGATGATCTGGTCGTTCCAGGTCGGCGTGGCGTCCACAAACAACAGGTTCGGGAACGGGGTGCCATAGGCGCCATCCACGATGAGTGGCACGTCATGCTGGCGAGCCAGTTGCTCAAGCCTGGCCAGCTCTTCATCGGTGATGACGTTGCCCGTCGGGTTGGTGGGCCTGGATACGCAGATTGCGCCGGTTTCCCCGGTCACCTCGACCGCGTCAAAATCCACCCGGTACTTGAACTCATGGGCATCGGTAAACGAGATATCCGGCTGTACGGCGTGGAACAGGCCCGGCTCGATGCCGGCGTCCGCGTAACCGATGTACTCCGGCGCCAGCGGCAGCAGGATGTGTTTGCGCAGGCCGTCGCCGTATTCTCCGCCGAACATGTTGAAGAGCATGAAAAAGGCGGACTGACTGCCGTTGGTGAGCGCAATGTTCTCGGGCTTGAGCCCCCAGCCATACTCACGGTTGAGCAAATCCGCCAGGGACGCGATGAACTGCTTTTCGCCCTGGGGCGGATCGTAGATCCCCACCAGCCGGCGCATATCAGCGGGCGTCTGACAGATATTCGCCAGTATTTCCTGAACCCTCTGCTGAATCTCGGGAATGTGCCCCGGGTTGCCGCCTCCCATCATGATCATGTCGTCACCGGAGGCCAGCGCATTACCCAGGTCATCCATCAACGAGGTGATGCCGGCATCGGCGGTAAATTTCCGACCAAAAGCTGAAAGTTTCATGAGACTTACCAATTCAACAGGGGGTTACGGATTCAGTGTAGGACAGTGGCGCAGCAACCGCAGGCTAGTCTCCGAGGGAAACACCCAGGTTGCTCACGCCGTCATTGACGGCTTGCTGACGCAGTCGCTCGACAAACTGACTGGTGGGTGTGCGTTGTCGCTTGAGGTCAAGCACCAGATCCCGCTGGAACGCCTTGTCTTCCTTCATAAGCGGGTGCTGGTCCAGCAGCCTGACCAGTTCATCCTCGTCGAGATCTTCGCCTTCGGACATTTCCACGAAGTTCATAACCGTGGTGGTGGCGATTCCGGAGGCCTCGGTGGCACGATGCTTAGCCGGGTTGAGCCGGTTCAACAGTGCCTGCTCCAGCAGCTGGCAAAAATCAAACGCCGGGTAGACTCCGTAGGCGTCGTAGGCGTTCACGTCCGGGGACAGGGCTTCCAGCTTCGCCAGTAATTGGGGAATAGCCGCTTCCGAGGCGTCCTTCTGAAGCATGTCCCAGGCCAGGTCCATGAGTTGGCGCATTTTGGCACCGGTTTTCAGCTCTACGGCATCCGCAAACAGGGCGTAGTTGGGAAACGAGCGCTCGGCCAGCGCCAGCAGGAATGCGCATTCCCGCCAGCCCTGGAGTTGTGAGACCGCTTTGAGAAACTGATTGGCGTTCAAGTCAGCCTCCGGTATTGCTCAGTAAATCGGCAGGATGCCTTCATGTCTTGGGCAACGTAACGCCGGTCTGGCCAAGGTATTTGCCGCCCCGGTCCTTATAGCTGGTTTCGCAGATTTCGTCGGACTCGAAGAACAGCATCTGGGCGACGCCTTCGTTGGCGTAGATTTTGGCCGGCAGGTTGGTGGTGTTGGAGAATTCCAGGGTCACCTGCCCTTCCCATTCCGGTTCCAGCGGTGTGACGTTGACGATGATGCCACAGCGCGCGTAGGTGGATTTGCCCAGGCAGATGGTGAGTACGCTGCGGGGGATACGGAAGTATTCTACGGTCCGCGCCAGGGCAAAGGAGTTCGGCGGGATGATGCAGACGTCACCGGTGTAGTTCACGAAGCTGTTGTCGTCGAAGTTTTTGGGGTCGACGGTGGCTGAGTGAACGTTGGTGAAGATTTTGAATTCGTTGCTGCAGCGTACGTCGTAGCCGTAGCTGGAGGTGCCGTAGGAGATGACTCGGCCTTTTTCGGTTTCACGGACCTGGCCGGCCTCGTAGGGCTCGATCATGCCGTGTTCTGCGGACATCCGGCGAATCCACTTATCGGATTTGATGCTCATGGGTGAAGTCTCGTTTTCGCTGGGAAAAATTGAGGCGTAGTTTACCCGTTAGCAGGGTGTCTGTCGAAGCCTCTGGGGGTTCCGCCCTTAGGCCTGCGAGTGTGGGGGTTGCGGCG
>NZ_JBJJLC010000010.1:0-50206 GCF_045449855.1 Marinobacter alkalisoli
ACGGACGGCCTGACGCCGCGGTCATACTTCCGGGTTGTCCGCTACTAATCGACGAATCTAGTGCTCGGTTACCGATACGCTGGAGATTGATCCGCTCAGGTTACGCTCTCTGGTAGACAGCTCTGCCCCAACCCGGCGGGCAATATCCCGGTATCGGCGTGCGACTTCGGAATCCGGTTCGGCGACTACCGAGGGGATGCCGCCGTCGGTCTGTTCACGGATAGTCATGTGCAACGGTAGCTGGCCGAGGAGTGTAGTGTCGTATTCCTCCGCGATGCGCTCGCCGCCGCCGTGACCGAACAGAGGTTCTTCGTGGCCGCAGTTGCTGCAGATGTGGACGCTCATGTTTTCCACCACGCCCAGCACCGGGATGTCGACTTTGCGGAACATTTCGATGCCTTTTTTGCCGTCCAGCAGGGCGATGTCCTGCGGGGTGGTGACGATGACGGCGCCGGTGACGGGGACTTTCTGGGCCAGGGTGAGCTGGATGTCGCCGGTGCCGGGGGGCATGTCGACGATGAGGTAGTCGAGTTCGTTCCACAGGGTCTGTTGCAGCAACTGCATGACGGCGCCGCTGACCATCGGGCCGCGCCAGACCATGGGGGTTTTGTCGGTGACGACGAAGGCCATGGAGTTGGCTTGCAGGCCGTGGGCGTCCATGGGGACGAAGTATTTGTTTTCGCGGGTGTCGGGGCGTTTGCCTTCGGGCACGCCGAGCATCATGCCGATGCTGGGGCCGTAGATGTCGGCGTCGAGGATGCCGACTCTGGCGCCTTCGGCCTGGAGGGCCAGGGCGAGGTTGACGGCGGTGGTGGATTTGCCGACGCCGCCCTTGCCGGAGGCGACGGCGATGATGTTTTTCACGCCTGGCACCGAGGGCAGGTCTTTCTGGACTTTGTAGGAGTGGATTTTCTGGCCGACGTGGACGTCGGCGCTGTCAACGCCTTCGACGTCTTCCAGGGCGTTGGTGACAAGTTGTTTCAGGGCGCCGGCGATGCCTTTTGACGGGTAAGGCAGCTCCACCATGAGGGTTACTTTGCCGTTGTCGTCCGCGGTCAGGGACTTGACGGCGCCGAGGTCGTATAGGTCCTGGTCACGATACGGGTCGCGGTACTGGCGAACCGCCGCTTGCAGGGCCTGTTCTGAAATCTGGGTCATCGGGTTCTCCGGAATAAGCTCATGCTCTATTTTAAGCACGGAAACGGGTGTTTCGGATGAAAAATATCTGCCCGGAAGGTATCATCTGTGCCCGTTTCTGGCCATACAGAGTCTTTACCCGGATCAAGGGGCATCTCTGTTTCACTGATTAACGCCAAATCCTTATTCATTAAAGGTTCGGATATCAACATGACGCAAGCGAGTTCAAAGCAACAGCGCGATATTCTGGTCACCAGCGCCCTGCCTTATGCCAATGGCCCTATTCATCTGGGTCATCTGCTGGAATACATTCAGACGGACATCTGGGTGCGTTACCAGAATATGCGAGGCCAGAACTGTTACTACGTTTGCGCCGACGATGCCCACGGTACCGCGATCATGCTGCGTGCCGAACGCGAGGATATTACGTCCGAGCAGCTGATTGATCGCATCCGTGACGAGCATCAACAGGATTTCAGCGGTTTCCATATCCGCTTTGACAACTATTACACTACGCATTCCGAGGAAAACCGTCAGTTCTCGGAATATATCTACCGGCAGCTGCAGGAAAACGGGCATATTGCGACCCGCAAGATCACCCAGTCCTTTGATCCGGAAAAGAACATGTTCCTGGCGGACCGGTTTATCAAGGGCACCTGCCCGAAATGTAAGACCGAGGATCAGTACGGGGACAACTGCGAAGCCTGTGGCGCCACTTATACGCCGGCGGAGCTGATTAACCCGCGCTCTGCCGTGTCTGGCGCCACGCCGATTGAGAAGGAATCCGAGCACTATTTCTTCAAGCTGCCGGACTTTGCCGATTTCCTCGCCAAGTGGACCCGTAGCGGTACGCTTCAGCCGCAGGTGGCCAACAAGCTGGCTGAATGGCTGGATGCCGGTCTGCAGGAGTGGGATATCAGCCGTGACGCGCCCTACTTCGGGTTCGAGATTCCGGACGCTCCGGGCAAGTATTTCTATGTCTGGCTGGATGCTCCCATCGGGTACCTGGCCAGCTTCAAGAACCTGTGCAACCGGGAAGGCATCGACTTCGAGCATTTCTGGAAGGCCGATTCCACCGCCGAGGTGTACCACTTCATCGGCAAGGACATTATCAACTTCCACGCGCTGTTCTGGCCGTCGATGCTGCACGACGCCGGTTTCCGTACGCCGACAGCGGTCTGGGCCCATGGTTTTGTAACCGTCAACGGCAAGAAGATGTCCAAGTCCCGGGGCACGTTCATTATGGCCCGTACTTACCTGGATCACCTGAATCCGGAGTACCTGCGCTATTACTTCGCTGCCAAGCTGACCGGCGGCGTGGATGACATGGACCTGAACCTGGAGGACTTCGCCTTGCGGGTGAACTCGGATCTGGTGGGTAAGGTGGTCAATATCGCCAGCCGCAGTGCAGGGTTCATTACCAAGCGTTTCAATGGCCAGCTTGGTCAGGTCACCGAGCACGACAAGCTGAAAGAGTTTATTGATGCCGGTGAGGAAATCGCCGACTTCTATGAGGCCCGCGAGTTTGGCCGTGCCATGCGCCGCATCATGGAGCTGGCGGATATTGCCAACCAGTACGTGAACGATGAGCAGCCGTGGGTGATCGCCAAGCAGGAAGGTCAGGAAGACAATCTGCAGGCGATCTGCACCAACGCCATCAACATGTTCCATCTGTTGATGACCTATCTGGCTCCGGTGCTGCCGGAGACCGCGAAGGCCTCTGAGGCATTCCTGAAGGCCGGGCTCGACTGGAACAACCGCGGCGAGCGCCTGGAAAACCACGGCATCAACAAGTTCAAGCCGCTGATGAGCCGGGTGGATATGGCACAGATCGAGAAAATGCTGGATGCGTCCAAAGAGGAGCTGCCCGCAGCGACCGGAAAACCGGCTGAGACTGCCAATCTCGAACCGGTGGCCGACGAGATAGAATTCGGGGACTTTGCAAAAGTGGACCTTCGGGTCGCAAAAATTGTCAAAGCCGAACATGTCGAAGGCGCAGACAAGCTGCTTCGGCTGACGCTGGATATCGGGCATGGTGACCGCAACGTGTTTGCCGGCATCAAATCCGCCTACAAGCCAGAGGAACTGGAAGGCCGGCTGACGGTGATGGTTGCCAACCTGAAGCCCCGTAAGATGAAGTTCGGAATGTCTGAAGGCATGGTTCTGGCAGCGGGCCCCGGCGGCAAGGATATCTTCATCCTGTCACCGGACTCCGGAGCCACCCCGGGCATGCGGATCATGTAAGGCACCTGCGTAAACGCAGTGTGATGGAGCAAGGCGAATGACCGAGTATTTGCTGATTCTGGTCAGCACCATTCTGGTGAACAACTTTGTGCTGGTTCAGTTCCTGGGGCTGTGCCCGTTCATGGGGGTGTCCGGCAAGCTGGAGACCGCCATGGGCATGTCTCTGGCCACCACTTTTGTGCTGACCCTTGCTTCGGTGTGCAGTTATCTGGCCTACACCTACCTGCTGGAGCCCCTGGATCTGGCGTTCCTGAAAACCATCACCTTTATCCTGGTGATTGCGGTGGTGGTTCAGTTCACCGAAATGGTGGTGCGCAAGACCAGCCCCCTGCTCTATCGGGTTCTCGGCATTTTCCTGCCGTTGATCACCACCAACTGCGCGGTACTCGGCGTGGCGTTGCTGAACCTGAACAAGAACAACAACTTCGTGGAATCTGTCCTGTACGGTTTTGGCGCAGCCGCCGGCTTCTCGCTGGTGCTGGTGCTGTTTGCCGCCATGCGTGAGCGTATCGCCGTTGCCGATGTGCCCGTGGCCTTTCGAGGCGCGGCCATCGGCATGGTGACCGCCGGGCTGATGTCATTGGCGTTCCTGGGCTTTACCGGCCTGGTCGGCGTTTGACGGGATAAGGTTTAAGGGTAACGGTTTATGTGGACTAGTATTCTCGTCGCTGTTGTTGTTCTGCTGGCCCTGGCCGTGGTGTTTGGCGGGCTGCTGGGTTACGCCGCTGAGCGCTTCCGGATTGAAGGGAACCCTCTGGTGGAGCAAATCGATTCCCTGCTGCCGCAGACCCAGTGTGGCCAGTGCGGCTACCCGGGGTGCCGCCCCTACGCGGAATCCATTGCCGAGGGTGGCCCCATCAACAAATGCCCTCCGGGCGGTGAAGGCACCATCAAATCCCTGGCCGACCTGCTGGATGTGGAGCCGGAGCCTCTGGACGCCGAGCACGGCGTGGAGCAGGAAAAACGGGTAGCGGTGATCCGTGAGGACGAATGCATTGGCTGCACCAAGTGCATCCAGGCCTGCCCCGTCGACGCCATTCTGGGTTCCGCCAAGCACATGCATACGGTGATTGAAAGCGAATGCACCGGCTGTGACCTGTGCGTGGACCCCTGCCCGGTCGACTGCATCGACATGGTCACCATCGAACCAGACATCCGCGCCTGGACCTGGAATCCGCCAAAGGCGGACATCATTGCCACTGATCGCCAGGGGGCCAGCGCCTGATGACACAACTCTGGGATTTCGCCGGCGGTATTCACCCGGCAGAGCACAAGCATCAGTCAACGGGGCGCCCCATCCGCCCCGCCGGCATTCCGCAACGGCTGGTGTTGCCGCTGCAGCAACACATCGGCGTTCCCGCAGAGGCAATGGTGGCGATTGGCGACCGCGTACTGAAAGGCCAGCGAATTGCAGAAGTGTCCGGCGGCATGGGTGTGCCCATTCACGCGCCGACTTCCGGAATCATTGAGTCCATCGCCCGCATGCCGGTCCCCCATCCCTCCGGCATGGATGACTGGTGTATCACCCTGAAGCCTGACGGCGAGGACCAATGGTGCCAGCGCCACCCGCTACCGGATTATCGCACCCTGGATCGCGAGGAAGTTCTGGAAACCATCCGCAATGCCGGCATCTCGGGCATGGGTGGCGCGGGCTTCCCGACCAACATCAAACTCAGGCCGCCCAGGGATCGCAAGGTTGGCACCCTGATCCTCAATGGCGCTGAGTGCGAGCCGTACATCACCGCCGATGATATGACCATGCGCGAACGGGCGGATGAAATCATTGCCGGCCTGAAGATCATGGCGTGGATCCTGCGCCCGGAACGCTGCGTCATCGCCATTGAGGACAACAAGCCGGAAGCGATTGCAGCGATGAAGACGGCGGCCGAAGGGACGCAGATCGAAGTGATCGTGGTGCCGACCAAGTACCCGTCCGGCGGCGAAAAACAGCTGATCCAGATCCTCACCGGCATGGAGGTGCCCAGTGGCGGCATCCCGGCGGACATTGGCGTTATGTGTCAGAACGTCGGCACCGCCATTGCCGTGGCCCGCGCCATTCTGGAGGGCGAACCGCTGACCCGCCGCGTAATCACTATTACCGGCGAAGCGGTTTCCGAACCCGGAAACTTCGAAGCGCTTCTGGGCACCCCCATCCATTATCTGCTGAGCCAGGCCGGATTGCAGGAAGCACAACTGAACCGGCTGGTCCTCGGCGGCCCGATGATGGGATATACGCTGAATACCCCCGACATACCGGTGGTCAAGACCAGCAACTGCGTGATTGCCGCCAGCGCGCAGGAACTGCCCGAGCCCGAACCGGAACAACCCTGCATCCGTTGCGGCCAGTGCGCCGAAGCCTGTCCCATGGAGCTGCTACCGCAACAACTGTTCTGGCACGCCAAGGCCGGCGAATTCGAGAAGGCAGAACACCTGAACCTGTTCGACTGCATTGAATGCGGAGCCTGTTCCTATGTCTGCCCCAGCTCCATTCCCCTGGTGCAGTATTACCGGTTTGCCAAGGGCGAAATCCGGGTGCAGCAGGCGGAGCATGTAAAAGCAGATCGGGCCCGGGAGCGTTTCGAGGCACGTCAGGCCCGGCTGGAACGGGAACAACAGGAGAAGGAATTGCGCCGCAAGGAACGCGCCAAAGCCGCAGCGGAAGCCCAGGCGAAGAAGAAAGAGGAAGCGGAGCAAGCCGCTGCCAAAGGCGAAGCCGTCGATGAAAAGGCCGCCAAGGCAGCTCTGGTCCAGGAGGCGCTGGCTCGCAAGAAAGCCGGCACGCCAGCTGTGTCCGAAGCACAGGCCACCGCCACGGAGAACACGGCATCGGCGCCCGATATTCCCGCCCTGGAAAAGCAGCTGACCCAGGCGAAGTCCAAGCTGGAAACCATGCAGTCAATGCTGAATGACGCCAAGGCACAGCAAGCGGACAACGTCGACAAGCTCGAGCGCGCGGTTGCCAAAAATCACGAACGGGTAAAACGGGCGGAAGAAGCCCTGGCTGAGGCCGGTGCGGACACGGCCCCGGCGACCCAATCCACCGAATAACGGACATCAGGGCCAAGTCTTCATGGCATTAGTACAACAGTCTTCTCCCCATGCCCGCAAAGCCCGGTCAACTTCCCGGCTCATGCTTTGGGTGATTCTGGCCGCCGTGCCAGGCTTGCTGGCGCAGACGATCTTCTTCGGCTGGGGCAACCTGATCAATGTGGTGTGGTGTATTGCCGTTGCCCTGGCTGCGGAAGCCGCCATGCTGTCGCTTCGCAGGAAGCCGCTGGCGTTTTTTCTCAGGGACAACACCGCCGCCGTGACCGGCCTGCTGCTGGGGTTGTCGCTGCCGCAGTTTGTTCCCCTGTGGGTCTCGGCCATCGCCGTGATCTCTGCCATTGTCATGGCCAAACAGCTCTATGGCGGGCTTGGTTCCAACCCCTTCAACCCGGCCATGGTGGGTTATGCGCTGGTGCTGATTTCCTTTCCGGTGGCGATGACGACCAACTGGGCCCAGCCCGGCCTGCTCTGGGAGTCCGCCCCCGGGTTGGGCGAAACCCTCAACCTGCTGGCATCCGGTCAGCAGGCCGTTGTGGATGGCTACACCATGGCCACACCGCTGGATGAGTACAAGCACAAGATAGCCACCCACACGGCTACGGAAGTACTTGCACACCCCACCTTCGGCGACGGCATCGCCCACGGCTGGGAGTGGGTGAACGCGGCTTTCCTGCTGGGCGGTCTGGTGCTGATCGGCCTCAAAATCATTACCTGGCACATTCCCGTCAGTATGGTGGCCGCCATTGCCGTGATGAGCCTTGCCTTTGGCAGTAATCCCGACCAGTACGCGCCGGTTACCCTGCATATGCTGGCCGGCGGAACCATGCTCGGCGCCTTCTTTATAGCCACCGATCCGGTCTCCGCCGCCACCAGTCATCAGGGAAAGCTCATTTACGGGGCCGGTATCGGGGTGCTGATATACGTTATCCGCAGCTGGGGCAATTACCCGGACGCGGTTGCATTCAGCGTACTGTTGATGAATTTCGCCGTGCCCTTTATCGATCACTACACGCCGCCACGCACTTATGGTCACCATAAGGCCCGGCGCGGCGTTCCCG
This sequence comes from Marinobacter alkalisoli, assembly GCF_045449855.1. Lineage (NCBI taxonomy): Bacteria > Pseudomonadati > Pseudomonadota > Gammaproteobacteria > Pseudomonadales > Marinobacteraceae > Marinobacter > Marinobacter alkalisoli. The sequence continues at coordinate 7,488 of NZ_JBJJLC010000010.1, forward strand.
GCAAGACTCAGGGGTAACTCATGGCCGCTATTGCACAGTCCGTCCGTCGCAGCGCCATTGGTCTCGGCCTGTTCGCGGTCATCACCGGCGGCACCATTGCCGTCACCCAGGTTATGACCGCCGATCGCATTGCCGAACAGGCCGCCCGCGCCGAAGCCCAGGCCCTGTTCGAGATTATTCCCGAGAGCCATCACGACAACGATCTGCTCAGGGACACCGTGCAACTGCCGGCAAGTGATCGCCTGGCCCAGCCTGACCCCATAACCGCCTGGGTAGCGCGCAAGGGTGAGCGGCCTGTCGGACTGATCCTTCCCGCAGTGGCGCCGGATGGCTATTCCGGAAACATCCGCCTGCTGGTGGGCATCGACCTTCAGGGCAACGTTCTCGGCGTGCGGGTAACCAGCCACCGGGAAACCCCGGGGCTCGGCGACGGCATTGAAACCAAGAAATCCGACTGGATTTATTCGTTTGACGGCCGTAGCCTCGGCGATCCGGCCCCCGACCGCTGGAACGTAAAAAAGAACGGCGGTGTCTTTGACCAGTTTACCGGCGCCACCATTACCCCAAGGGCCGTGGTCAAGGCCGTTCAGCGGACCCTGGTATACTTCCACCAGAACCGGGAGGAAATGCGGGATATTCTCAATGAGCCTCCGGAAAGGCGAAGCAGCCCCATCAGTCCGGACACTGTCGCTGGCGAACATCAAGACGCGGAGCATTCCTGATCATGGCAACCAAGAGCAACCCGGAAATCATTCGTGAGGGCCTCTGGACCAACAACCCTGCCCTGGTCCAGGTACTCGGCCTGTGCCCATTGCTGGCGGTCACCAGTACCGTGGTCAACGCCATCGGACTGGGGCTGGCGACCCTTATGGTATTGATGGGATCAAACCTGGCCGTATCGCTGATCCGGAATTTTGTGAGCGAATCCGTACGCCTTCCCGCGTTTGTGATGATCATCGCCTCCTTCGTCACCTGTGCCGAGCTACTGATGCAGGCTTTCACCTATGAGCTGTATCAGATCCTCGGCATTTTCATCCCGCTGATCGTCACCAACTGCGCCATTCTGGGTCGGGCGGATGCGTTCGCCTCCAAGAACGGACCGGTACCGGCCCTTCTGGACGGCGTGATGATGGGGCTGGGGTTCCTTGCGGTGCTGGTGGTGCTCGGCGCCATGCGCGAGCTGATTGGTCAGGGCACCCTGTTTACCGGCATGGATCTGCTGCTTGGCCCCATGGCCGCGGACTGGGGTATTCGCCCGCTGGAAAATTACCCGGACATGCTGTTCATGGTACTGCCGCCAGGTGCGTTCGTGGGGCTGGGGCTATTGATCGCACTGAAGAACGGCATCGACAACCAGATCAAGGAACGCCGCAGTGCCGGAGTGACCGATCCGGTCAACACAGGCAGCAAGCGGGTTCGGGTTACAGGGCAGGTTTCTTGAAATGAACCGGGAAAAACGCACTGAAATATTCACTCGTCTGCGGGACAACAACCCCAACCCCACGACTGAACTGAACTACTCAACTCCATTTGAGTTGCTGGTCGCCGTCACCCTGTCAGCCCAGGCCACCGATGTCGGGGTCAACAAGGCCACGGACAAGCTGTTTCCGATTGCCAACACGCCTGCCGCCATCCTGGCCCTGGGAGTGCATGGTCTGAAGGAATACATCAAGACCATCGGCCTGTTTAACAGCAAGGCGGAGAATGTCATCAAGACCTGCCGGATACTGCTGGAAAAACACGGGGGCGAGGTACCCGATAATCGTGAGGATCTGGAAGCCCTACCGGGCGTTGGCCGGAAAACGGCGAATGTGGTACTTAACACGGCCTTTGGGCAACCGGCCATGGCGGTAGATACCCACATTTTCCGGGTGTCCAACCGCACCGGAATTGCCCCGGGAAAAAACGTTCTGGAAGTGGAAAAGCGCCTGATGCGCCTGGTGCCAAAAGAGTTTCTTCTGGACGCCCACCACTGGCTGATTCTTCACGGCCGATACACCTGCACCGCCAGAAAGCCCAAATGCGGCGCCTGTCTCATTGAAGACCTGTGTGAGTTCAAACAGAAGCGGGACTATCAGTAGTCAGCTGGCAGCCGCCGGAACAGATTGCCCGGCGGCCGGTAATGGCGGGGCGACTTACCGCTGGCCCAGCATGCTGGCTTTCAGGTCTTTCTGGGCAGGCGTGTCGGACAGCCAGATACCGAACAGGGCCTTTTTGAACTCCAGATCACCCACGGTATCCCGGACCTCACCATTCTTGAGGACACGTACACCTTCAGACGGAAGGTAGACAAGATCGAATACGTCACCCTCGGTGATCTCTTCCTCAAAGACTGACATGAACCGGTCCACATCGTCCTGGATTGCCGACATATCCCCATCGGTCGCGCTTTCGAAACCTTCCAGGGTGGCCTCGGTCATGCGATCGCTGGTGATCATGCCGGAAATGATGTGCAAAGTGATTGCCTGGGGTTCATCGGCGTTAATCACCGCTACACCATCATCAATAGTTTCCGGCACGTATAGACCACCTACATACAGGTCCATAAACCATTTGGAACGGGTACCGGCACCGTTGAGCTTGAGTTCGGTGTCCATGGCGGAATAGGTGTCCGGGACATCCACGCCTTCCACAGTAAGGGCGGACACCGGAGCCGACAACGCGGCAGACAGTGCCAGTGACACAAAACCTGTTGATAGAGCCTTCTTCATCATCCTTTCCTTTTCAGTCGTTATTATTGAGTCGTTCTATTTTTATACCGGGTTTCGACAGCCTATCCCTGCCCGGGAAAAACATTCTAACAGGGGGAATAACGACGATTGCGCAACGTGGTTCTCATTTGGGCGCCTACTGAAACAGAAAAGCCGGCCATTTTCCATGGCCGGCTTTCGGGGATGACAGGACTCTAATGTTTACATGAACAGCAGGGAACCTGACAGACCTTCCTTCTCCAGGATCTCCCGGAGACGACGCAGCGCCTCCACCTGGATCTGGCGTACCCGCTCGCGGGTCAGCCCGATTTCCTGGCCAACTTCCTCGAGGGTGCTGACCGGATAACCACGCAGACCAAAGCGGCGGGAAAGCACTTCCTGTTGTTTGTCACTCAACTGGTCGATCCACTTCTCGACACAGGAGCACATGTTGTTGTCCTGCAGCAGGTCGGCGGGATCCGAGGCGCCCTCATCCGCCACCGTATCCAGCAGGGATTTCTCACCACCAGCGCCGATCGGCGTGTCCATGGAAGCCACGCGCTCATTCAGCCCGAGCATCCGCTTTACATCATTCACAGGCTTGTCGACCATGCGGGCGATTTCTTCCGCGGAGGGCTCGTGATCCAGCTTCTGGGTCAGCTCACGGGCGGCGCGCAGGTACAGATTCAGTTCCTTGACGACATGGATCGGCAGGCGGATGGTGCGGGTCTGGTTCATGATCGCCCGCTCGATGGTCTGGCGGATCCACCAGGTTGCGTAGGTGGAGAACCGGAATCCGCGCTCCGGATCAAACTTTTCCACCGCACGGATCAGACCAAGGTTACCTTCCTCAATCAGATCAAGCAGCGTCAGCCCCCTGTTGACATACCTGCGGGCGATTTTCACGACCAGCCGCAGGTTGCTCTCGATCATACGCTTACGGCCGGATTCCTCGCCCTTACGGGCCAGTCTGGCAAAATACACTTCTTCTTCGGGGGTAAGCAGTGGGGAAAAACCAATTTCGTTCAGGTATAACTGGGTCGCGTCGAGTTGTTTCTGGCTGGTGAAGTATCGGCCCTGGGCCGGGATACCTTCTTCGACTTCTGCCACTTCCGTGTCAGAAGTACCCTTATCGACCTTGTCTTCCGCCAAAATCTGATCTTCGGCGTCTTCCATATCGCTCACACGATCGATGATGAGATCTTCTTGCTCTGCTGACATATCTCTTGCCCCGCCTCTCAATAATCCTGGTTATTCGCTCACGAATTCTTTTTATTGTGAGCACCTGCTGCGTTCGCGTTCTTGTTCAGGACATATAGTTGTTGGCTGGTTACAACCGTAACCATTATTTTTATTTTTCGCTGTCGGCTTTTTTGTCAGTGCCGGGACGTTTTCTGTGTCTGGCTGGCTTCTCGGTCAGCGTGGCGGCAAATAATGCATCGGATCAACCGGATTGCCATTTTTTCGAATCTCGAAATGCAATTTGGGTCGATCTGAACCGCTACTCCCGAGCTCTGCGATTACCTGCCCGGCTTTTACATCCTCCCCTTCCCGCACCAGAATCTTCCGGTTGTGAGCGTAAGCACTTAAATAGTGCTCATTATGATTCACAATAATCAGATTGCCGTATCCAAGCAATCCGCTTCCGGCGTAGACCACATTACCGCCTGCGGATGCCCTTACAGGATCTCCCGGTTTTCCTGCAATATCAACACCTTTATTGACTTTACCGGATGTTGAATAACCTGCAATTACGGTGCCAACGTGTGGCCAGCGCCAATTGACGTTCGACACCGTCTGGGTCTGGCTGTTCAGCGGCGACTTTCGGTCCGGGGCCCTGGAAACCTTCGGCCTGGGTTCCGGCTTCGGGGCCGGCGCCTTGCTCGTCTGCCTTGACGGCGGCTTTGCCGGCGATGGCTTGGTACGCCTCTTATTCTGCACCGAGGATGTGACAGTTCCGCGAAGATCCAGGCGCAATACCTGACCGGCTTTCAGGTGCCACGGTTCACTTATACCATTCGCATTCCCCAATTCCCGGTAATCCCGGCCATACCGCCACGCTATGCTGTACAGCGTTTCCCCGGGCTTGACCACATGCCGCCCCCAGTACACCGGAGGGTTATAGCGATCATCCTGGTAGATCGCATGGGTGTTACAGCCGCTGATCAGCGGGGGCACAAAGAGAAGGAGCAGTAGCAGGGGGAGCCAGGAAGGAGACAGGACTGGCTTTTGTAGCCATAAGGATACCCGGGTACCGGAGGGGAACCGCAGGGATGCTGCACAATCGGTCTTGGGGGACCCAGGTAAACATCTCACAGGTATAAAAATAGCCCCGTTATAAGCAATCCGTATTAAAAATACGGCAGTTTCTAAAGTTCTTGGAGTAACTTGCTAATATATTGCACATTTTATAATCAAATCCAAGTTACTACACGGCCACATTTGTTACTGCCCGAAACATCCGTGTTGACCAAAAAGTAACACCTGCGAACCTTATGGCCTGGTGCGACTTCCCAGCCACTCAACCAACAGCACCATGGCAAAGCCAAGGATAGCCACGCTTAGCGCCACCGGCCATTGGGAATCCAGACCGGTCAGCTCGGCGTAGTAGCCGGGAGTTACGCTGACCTCATTGAGTGGAACCAGCTCGCCCGAGCTGTTGGTGCGCCAGCTCACCGTTTCCTTCCAGGGCCACACCTTGTTAAGCGCACCGATCATAAACCCCGTCAGCAACGCCAGCACCGGATCATGAAACCGGTGAAATGCCCAGGTGATCAAGCGAGCAACAGACAACAACCCGATCAGGCAGCCGGACGCAAACAGCATCAGGACACCCGCTTCCAGATTACGAATGGCATCCAGTACCGGCGCATACATACCGATAACAACCAGTATAAAGCTGCCGGAAATACCCGGCAGGATCATGGCGCATATTGCCAGCGCACCGGCGCCCAGGAACACCAGGCCGGAGGGATCCACCTGCCCCGCTGGCAGTGTGGTCACCCACCAGGCAAAAGCGATACCCGCCAGCAGCGGCCCCAACAGGACCGGAGAAAGTTCACGCACCTGACGTCCGACATGCCAGACTGACGCCACGATCAGCCCGAAAAAGAAGCTCCAGATCAGGACCGGGTAGGTTTCCAGACCGTAACTGATAATGGAGGCCAGCGTCGCAATACTGATCAGGATGCCGACCAGCAGGCTGATCAGGAAGGTGCCGTCACACCGGTCCCAGAATCCTTTCAGATCGCCACGGAACAGGTGCCCTATAACGGCTCCCGGTACGGCATTGATAGCCTCCAGCAATCGGAAGTAGATACCCGTAATGAACGCAATGGTACCGCCGGAGACGCCAGGGACGATGTCGGCCGCTCCCATTGCCATACCACGGAGAAAAACGGCAAAGGGGTGATGCTGGCGCGAGCTATCCGTCAACGGACCACCCCGCCCAACAAAGGCACGAAATTAACCGCTTCGATTTCAGTGGTTTCAAAGCTGTCCCCGTAACGCACCATTTTCACCAGGTTCTGATTCACTTCTCCAACGGGCGCAACAACGACACCACCCTCGGCGAGCTGGGCCCGTAATTCCGTCGGGATTTCCTTTGGCGCGGCTGTCAGCATAATGCCATCAAATGGCCCTCGGTCAGGCCATCCCATGCCGCCATCGGCGTGCTTGAGCAAGACATTGCGCATGCCCAGCTGGCGCAGCCTGTCCCGGGCCCGGTCCTGCAGTGGCTTGATCCGCTCCACACTGAACACTTCATCCACCAGCCGCGACAGGATAGCGGTCTGGTAGCCGGAGCCAGTGCCAAGTTCCAGCACGCGGGACGGCGCATGTTGCATCAGGATCTCGGTCATCCTGGCGACAATATACGGCTGGGAAAGCGTCTGGCTGTAACCGATCGGCAGGGAGGTATCCTCATAAGCCCGGTGTGACAGGGCCTCGTCCAGAAAAATATGGCGCGGTACCTCAGCCATCACATCCAGTACACGCTGGTCATCAATGCCTGCGTCCCTCAGGCGCTGAATCAGGCGCATGCGGGTTCTGCGGGAGGTCATTCCGATACCCTGAAGCTCTGGAACCATCACTGCGCCTCCCCGGAAGTCATGTCATCAACCCACTCCCGGAGTGAAGACAACGCTTCGTGGCGGGTCATGTCCACATGAACGGGGGTAATCGAGACGAAGTTTTCACGAACGGCGTGAAAATCGGTCCCCGGTCCGGCGTCGCTACCCTGACCGGCGGCGCCAATCCAGTAGCGTTCCTTGCCACGGGGACACGTCATCGGAACAGCGCCTTCGGCCCGGTCACGGTGCCCCAGGCGGGTAACACGGAAACCCGCAATCTCCTCCCAGGGCACATCCGGCACATTCACGTTGAGAATGCACCTCGGACCCAGGGCCAGTGCTTTCCTGCCTTCCAGGAGGGTCCGCACTACCCGGGCCGCGGTTTCATAGTGGAAGTGCCCGTTGTTAACGAGAGAAACCGCTATGGCGGGCAGGCCGAGGTTCCGGCCCTCGGTCGCTGCCGCGACGGTACCGGAATAGATGATGTCATCGCCCAGGTTGGCGTGGGTGTTGATGCCGGAAACAACCCGATCGAATGGCTCACTGAACAGACCATTCACCGCCAGGTGAACGCAGTCCGTCGGTGTGCCGTCCACAGACCTGAAACCGTTAGGATGCTGCTCTACCGTCAGCGGTCGGTTCAGCGTCAGGGCATTGCTGGCTCCGCTGTGATCCCGGTCGGGAGCAACCACCTCCAGTTCTCCGATGCCTTCCAGGCCTTCGTGGAGAGCCTGAAGCCCCGGTGAATGAACACCGTCATCATTGGATAACAGTATGCGCACAATTTTCTCCGCTAGCCTTTATGTTCCGGATCGTCACACCTGATAGCAGGTTGTCCGCCCGGACATTTTATTGTTCGGGGTCTTTTGCCCCTTCATACAATTCAAAGATATCTGCCAGGATGGTGGTTGCGTATTGCCCCGGCGCGAGCCAGAAACTGATCCGCAGCATGTCCTCCGCCAGCCATTGCCAGTGCAGCTGCTCCGGCCTGGCAATCAGGGGACGACGCTCCGGCTTCATCCGGGTGGCTGAAAACAACCCTTCCAACCCGGGGTTCCCGGCAACGACGTCACGCTCCAGAGCCCCCTGCTCCGATACCGCTTCGGTACCGCCATCTCCCCACAAGGGACCGGTCGGAACCAGTTCCGAATCCGGGCCCAAACCGGGCTCTCCGTCCAGAAGCTGCCTCCAGTTGCCAGCCTCGACCCGACGACCAAGTGCCTCATTAAACAGCCATGACCGGGCAGCAGAAAAGTACAATACGTTTTTACTGTCCTGACTGCCAGAGCCTGAATGCCTGCCGCCCCTTTTTTTACCGCCCTTCCGGCCACCCCGCTTGAGTTTCGACGGGTCAATGGTGAGGGCACGGTCAAGGTTGGCGCCGCCATGGCCGAATCGCTGGGGACCAAAATAGTTGGGGGCGCCCGACAGGGTCAGCTCAGACAATGCTTTGTCAATGTCTTCTGTGGTGCCTGTCACCCGGCGAAGGGTTATCTCGAAGTGGTTGCCCCGGTGATCTCCCCGGCGAAGTTTACGGGCAGAGCGCGTCCACGCAAGAACCGGCCAGCGCTCCACCACTTGCGCAATGAAGGCTTCATCATCGCGCTCCATACCCGGGCGATAGATGCTGAACCATTGCCGGGTTACGGCGTGGCGGTCTTTTAGGCCGCAAAACCCCACATCGAAATGGCGACACCCGGACAACAACGCCAGCTGGCGCGCGACATATTCGGTATTGTCGCCGGTCTTTTCCAGTAGCAGACAGAGATGCTCGCCACCGGTGGCGTCGTCTCCTGGCGGGCCTTCAGCGGGAAATCCGGGCAACCCCAGGTCCTCGAAAACCCTGAAATCCTCCGGCATGTGTTTCAGTTCTGCCCGGGCAATCCGGCCCCCTCGCGACGTGGGCCAATCCAGTGTCCAGTTGCCGGTATTTACAGGTTGATCACTCATGAGGACACCGGCTCCAACAGGCAAATAGCCTGGCAGGCAATACCCTCACCGCGCCCGGTAAAGCCGAGCTTTTCGGTGGTGGTGGCTTTCACGCTGACCCGGCTGGCCGGGATGGCCAGATCTTCCGAAATATTCAGCCGCATGGCCTCAACGTGGGGAGCCATTTTTGGGGCCTGGGCAATGAGCGTTGTATCCACATTCACGACCGAAAAACCCTCCTCGGCCACCCGGGCCATGACACGACGCAGCAGATCCCGGCTGTCGGCTCCGGCCCACTCATCACTGGTATCGGGAAATAAATGCCCGATATCACCGAGTGCCACCGCCCCCAGAAGCGCATCCGCCAGCGCGTGCAGCAGTACATCGCCATCAGAATGGGCTTTCAGGCCGTGATTATGGGGAATCCGGACACCACCGAGAGTGACATAGGTGCCTTCACAGAAGGCATGGACATCAAAGCCCTGACCAATACGCATAGAGACTTTCCCGAGATCGTGCAGGCAATTTCAGAACTGGCTGAGGATAAATCCCGCCAGGGCGAGATCCGCCGGGACAGTAATCTTGATATTGTCCGGGCGTCCTTCCACCAATACCGGCATGTTACCTGAAAATTCCATGGCAGAGGATTCATCTGTCACAGGCTGACCATTTTCCAGGGCCTGCTCGAGGGCATTGACCAGTTTGTCGTACCGGAACATTTGGGGAGTGAGGGCTCGCCACAGGGAACTCCGATCCACTGTCTCCAGGGCTTCCGGAGGGGTGGCGTTATTCCCCCTTTTCAGAGTATCGGCAACGGGAGAAGCCAGCAGGCCGCCGACATCATGATTCTGCAGCGAAGTTATCAACCGGGCCAGATCGTCCCGGTGGAGGCATGGACGGGCAGCATCGTGGACCAACACCCAGTCATCCGCACCGGCCTGAGGTGCCAGCGCACGAAGAGCCGAAAGAACCGAGTCTGCCCGTTCGGAGCCACCACGACAGGTTTGAATCCGGGAATCGCCACTGGCCTCGGTGTCCGGCCACCAGCGGTCGTCCGGATGGAGAGCAACGATACAGCCATCAAACAAGGCAGAGTCGAGGGTACGTGACAGGGTGATATCGAGAATAAAACGACGATCAATCCTGAGGTACTGCTTGGGGCACTCGGCCTGCATGCGCTGGCCAATACCGGCGGCAGGCACGATCAGCCAGAATCGTGGATTCGTCATTGGCTTGTATCAGTTTTCAACAACCAGGAAGAAGGTTTCATCGTCACGGATAAGCCCCAGGTTCATCCTCGCACGCTCTTCCACCGCGCCCTGCTCGTTATGCAGGTTACGGACTTCAGCGTAAAGGCGTTCGTTGCGGGCGGACAATTCGGCGTTCTCTTCCCGCTGCTCGGAAATGGACTGTTGCAGGGCCCATACCTGCGCAAAGCTGCCCTCCCCGATCCACAGGCGCACCTGCAGCAGGAGTATCAGCACAGCCATGATGGACCAGAGCAACTTCATTGCTAATTCCGTTTAATAAAAGCCGAACAAAAAACCAACACCGAGTGCTGAGTATAGACCTTAGAGTAGATTAACAACAAATTCTGCTAAATGGTTGTGCAAAAAGGCCATCGTGACTGAATGTTCATCCAGATCACGATGGCCTTAACATTTTGTTACCTGAATTGAGCATCAATACAGGTAACAAATGACTCCGTCAGGCCTCAGCCCTGACCCTTGATCTCGGTCAGGCCACGGTAAGGCGCCTTGCCATCCAGGGCTTCCTCGATGCGCAGCAACTGGTTGTACTTGGCAACGCGATCCGAGCGGCACAGGGAACCGGTCTTGATCTGGCCGGCGCAGGTGGCCACCGCCAGGTCGGCAATGGTGGTGTCTTCCGTTTCACCGGAACGGTGGGAAATCACCGCAGTGAAGCCAGCGTCCTGGGCCATCTTGATGGCGTCGAGGGTTTCGCTCAGGCTACCAATCTGGTTGAACTTGATCAGAATGGAATTGCCAACGCCCTTGTCGATACCCTGCTTCAGGATTTTGGTGTTGGTTACGAACAGGTCATCCCCAACCAGCTGCACCTTGCTGCCCAGTTTGTCGGTCAGCACTTTCCAGCCGTCCCAGTCGCTCTCGTCCATACCGTCTTCGATGGAAACGATCGGGTAACGCTCGCTCAGGCCCGCCAGGTAATCGGCAAAGCCTTCGGAATCGAAACTCTTGCCTTCACCGGACAACTGGTACTGGCCATCCCTGTAGAATTCGGAAGACGCGCAGTCCAGAGCCAGGGTCACATCAGAACCCAGCTTGTAACCGGCCTTCTCGACCGCCTCCTGGATAACCGCCAGCGCTGCTTCGTTGGACGGCAGGTTCGGAGCGAAACCACCTTCGTCACCCACCGCGGTGTTCAGGCCCTGAGACTTCAGCACCTTCTTCAGGCTGTGGAAGATCTCAGCGCCAATGCGCAGGGCTTCAGCAAAGCTCTTGGCCGCCACCGGCTGAATCATGAACTCCTGGATATCAACGTTGTTGTCCGCGTGCTCGCCGCCGTTGAGGATGTTCATCATCGGCACCGGCATGGAGTACTTGCCGGACGTGCCGTTCAGCTCCGCAATATGCGCGTACAGCGGCTTGCCCAGAGACGTGGCTGCCGCCTTGGCCGCAGCCAGGGAAACCGCCAGAATCGCGTTGGCGCCCAGATTGGCCTTGTTCTCAGTGCCATCCAGTTCCAGCATCACGTTGTCCAGGGCACGCTGATCGGCTGCATCCTTGCCGATCAGGGCTTCACGGATTCTGGTGTTTACCGCCTCAACGGCTTTCAGTACACCTTTACCCAGATAGCGGTTTGCGTCCTTGTCCCGAAGCTCCAGGGCTTCACGGGAACCGGTGGACGCCCCGGAGGGCGCACAGGCACTGCCAATGGTGCCGTCTTCAAGAATCACATCCGCTTCAACCGTGGGGTTCCCGCGGGAATCCAGTACTTCACGGCCTTTGATGTTGGCAATTTTTGTCATTCGTCCGAATCTCCGTATTTTCAATGTCTAGAAGGTTATGACTTATAGTTCGATCAAGAGCAGTCGGGGTATGACTGCTCGGCTCCCCCCGAGCAATACAAAAACAGACACCGCCCTTCAGGCGGTGTCGATAGGTTTAAAACTCTTAACGAGATCATCCACGGCCTTGACCCGCTGAAGGAATGGCTCCAACTGGCTCAGACGCAAGGCACAAGGGCCGTCGCATTTGGCATTATCCGGGTCGGGATGGGCTTCCAGAAACAGGCCGGCCAGGCCCTGGGACATACCCGCAAGCGCGAGATCGGTTACCTGGGCACGGCGGCCACCAGCGGAATCCGCGCGACCACCGGGCATTTGTAGTGAGTGCGTCACATCAAACATCACCGGCACATTCATGGACTTCATGATGCCGAAGCCGAGCATGTCGACCACCAGGTTGTTGTAACCGAAGCTGCTGCCCCGCTCGCACAGGATGACCTTGTCATTACCGGCTTCTTCGCACTTGGTGATGATGTGCTTCATTTCCTGAGGTGCCAGGAACTGGGCTTTCTTGATGTTGATCACGGCGCCGGTTTTGGCCATCGCGACCACCAGATCGGTCTGGCGGCTCAGGAAAGCGGGCAACTGAATGATGTCGCACACCTCTGCCGCAGGCTCCGCCTGCGCTGGCTCATGGACATCGGAAATAATGGGGACACCGAACTTGCTCTTGATGTCTGCCAGTATCTGCACCCCCTTGTCCAGGCCAGGGCCACGGAAAGAGTTCACGGAAGAACGGTTGGCCTTGTCGAAGGAAGCCTTGAACACATACGGAATGCCCAGCTTGCCAGTGGCCTCAACATAAGCCTCGGCCACTTCCATGGCCAGCTCGGGAGATTCCAGTACGTTCATACCGCCAAACAGCACGAACGGCTTGTCGTTGGCGACCTCAATTCCGGAGACGTTGACCGTGCTCTGCGCCATGCTCAGGATTCCTTCTTGTGGGCCAGTGCTGCCTGGACAAAGCCCTTGAACAGGGGATGCCCGTCACGGGGCGTTGACGTGAATTCCGGGTGGAACTGGCACGCCACGAACCAGGGATGATCCGGAGCCTCGACAACTTCCACCAGACGGCTATCGGTCGAGCGACCGGAAACCTTCAATCCAGCCCCTTCCAGATTCGGCAGGAAATGGTTGTTGACTTCATAGCGGTGGCGGTGGCGCTCACGGATGGTTTTCTTGCCGTAGCAGTTGGCGATGGTGGAGCCTTCGGTCAGCACGCAGTCCTGTGCGCCGAGGCGCATGGTACCGCCCAGATCGGATTCCTCGGTCCGTTCCTCACGCTCACCGCTGGCATCCAGCCATTCGGTAATCAGGCCAACCACCGGTTCCGGTGTGTGCTGGCGGAACTCTGTGCTGTGAGCGTCCTTCAGGTTGGCCACGTTGCGCGCATATTCGATAACCGCTACCTGCATGCCAAGGCAGATACCCAGATACGGCACCTTGTTTTCGCGGGCATACTGTACCGTGCGAATCTTGCCTTCCACACCGCGCTCACCAAAGCCGCCCGGCACCAGGATGGCGTCGGCACTGTCGAGCGCTCCGGTACCGTCACGCTCGATGTCCTCGGAATCGATGTAGTTGATCTTCACCTTGGTACGGGTCTTGATACCGGCGTGCAGCAAGGACTCGATCAGAGACTTGTAGGCATCCAGAAGCTCCATGTATTTGCCAACCATGGCAATGGTCACTTCGTCTTCCGGATTCATCAGGGATTCCACAACCGCGTCCCACTCACTCAGGTCAGCGGCACGCGCATCCAGGCTGAAGCGTTCGATCACCAGCTGATCAAGACCATGTTCATAAAGCATTCGTGGAATGGCATAGATGGACTTGGCATCCTGCAACGGGATGACCGCCCGCTCTTCCACGTTGGTGAACAGGGCAATCTTGCGGCGAGAGCTGGCATCTACCTCGTGTTCCGAGCGGCACAGCAGGATATCCGGCTGCAGACCGATGGAACGCATTTCCTTCACGGAGTGCTGAGTCGGCTTGGTCTTGATCTCGCCGGCTGTGGCAATGTAAGGCACCAGCGTCAGGTGCATGAACAACGCCCGCTGGGGGCCCACTTCCACCTTCAGCTGACGGCAGGCTTCCAGGAACGGCAGGGACTCGATATCACCCACGGTACCGCCGATTTCGATCAGCGCCACGTCAGAACCGGCGGCCCCCTCCACCACACGACGCTTGATTTCGTCGGTGATATGGGGGATGACCTGAACGGTGCCGCCCAGATAGTCTCCGCGACGCTCCTTGCGAATCACCTCTTCGTACACACGGCCGGTGGTGAAGTTGTTGCGACGACTCATGCGGCTACGAATGAATCGCTCGTAGTGTCCCAGGTCGAGGTCAGTTTCCGCGCCATCTTCGGTGACAAATACTTCACCGTGCTGAAACGGGCTCATGGTACCGGGATCCACGTTGATGTACGGGTCCAGCTTGAGGATAGTGACCTTCAGGCCGCGTGCCTCGAGGATCGCAGCCAGTGAAGCGGATGCGATACCTTTCCCCAAGGAGGACACGACACCGCCGGTGACGAAAATATAACGCGTCATGCAGATTCCATGATTATCTGGTTCGGTGAAGAGAGGGAGATTGTCATCTCAAGATGGGACGCCAGACTACCAGAAACCCCCACCTTACTCAATCAAATTCCCGCTCCACAACAATGCGCCAGCCGGCGGCTGGGGCCTCCCCACAGTATTTACCGGAAAGCCACAGGTCGCCCACGGCAACCAGTTCTTCGCAGTCTTCCTGACCCTCGAAAACCAAGGGAATCCGCGCCCTTTCCCAGGGCGGCACCTTCTGTTCCTGCAACCATTTCTTAAGCGGTTTCGAGGGCCCATCAGGACGGGTCCGTATGCGCTCGCCACCTTCCCTCGTAGATATTCGTATTGGCGGAGGAGTATTACCTGGGGTAGCGGTTGCACTCAGGGTAAATCGCCATGCACCGACCTGAACCGGATGCCCGGGCGCCAGGGATTGCGGCACTGGCAGGTCCCCGGGCTGATCGGGCACCAGGTAGATCCAGCCATGGAAGCGGCGCAGTGAGAATCCTTCACCACGGAACTCAGGCTCCCTGTCCGCAGCGGACAGTAACAGCTCATCCAATACCTGTTGCCAGTTTGCCACCGCCGGATAACGGTAACCTGACCGGGTGACCCACCAATGCACCAGGTTTTTCTGCTCCGCGAGACTGAGACCAAGCATCTGGGTGACCCGCAGTCGCCCCTCGCCGCCGGCCACCGAAGCGTAATGAATCTGGGCCAGGGACGCCGCCAGCTCACCCTGATCATGGCAGGCCGAGGCGCTGTGCCCAAGCCGCTTGATCAATGATGGCCAGCGGGACTTGAGCAGCGGCATGACCGAATGGCGCAGAAAGTTACGATCGTATTTAAGGTCGGTATTGCTGGGGTCTTCCACCCACATCAGGCCTGCCTGCTGCGACCAGTCCTGAATCTGCTGGCGACGGAAAGCCAGGAGCGGCCGGTGCAACTCCCCCTGACCAAGAGCCCGACTGGCCGGCATACCCGCAAGACCAGCCACGCCGCTGCCCCGCAACAGTCGGAACAACACGGTTTCGGCCTGATCATCACCATGGTGAGCCATCAGCAACAACTGGCCAGGTTCCAGAATGCTCTCGAACACATCATAACGGGCTCGGCGCGCGGCTTCCTCGACACCACCGGTCGTCGAATCTTCGGTGGCGCTGGCCTCGACGGTGACGCGCCTGACGGTCAGGGGAATCGCCAGGCTTTTACACTGGTTCCTGCAGAATCGTTCGGTCTCTTCAGCGTTGGACTGGAGCTGATGATTGACGTGAATCGCTGCGATCGCCCGATCACTGCCAAGACATCGGGAGACGAGATGAAGGAGAAATACCGAATCGAGCCCGCCGCTAAGGGCAACCCACACACAGGAGGCATCGGGAAGGCGCCTGACCGACTCACACAACTCCGCCGGCCAGGAAAAGTCCGGGGCGGATTTACCGCCCGGTGTCATATCGGGTCAGCCGCTCATAACGGCGTGATACCAATTCATCAGCCGGAAGGCGGCTCAGTTCGGCAACCCCTTTCCTCAGGGTCTCACGGAGCGACTCGGACATCTTCTCGGGGTTCCGGTGAGCACCACCCAGAGGCTCCTTGATGACATTGTCAGCCAGCCCCAGGTGTTTCAGGCGATCCGCCGTCACACCCATGGCTTCCGCTGCCTGGGCTGCGTACTCGGCGCTCTTCCACAGAATGGACGCACAGCCTTCCGGGGAAATCACGGCGTAGGTTGAGTACTGCAACATGTTCAGCTGATCACACACGCCAATGGCCAGCGCACCACCGGAGCCGCCCTCGCCAATCACCGTGGAAATGATTGGCGTTTTAAGACGCGACATCACCGCCAGGTTAAACGCGATTGCCTCGCTCTGGCCCCGCTCTTCGGCGCCGATACCGGGATAAGCCCCTGGCGTATCGATGAAGGTGAGGATCGGCATGCGGAAACGTTCGGCCATTTCCATCAGACGCAGCGCCTTGCGATACCCTTCCGGACGCGGCATGCCAAAGTTACGCTTGACCTTGTCACGCACCTCCCGGCCCTTCTGATGCCCGATAATCATCACCGGCTTGTCGTCCAGGCGGGCTGTCCCGCCAACAATCGAGAGATCATCCGCATACCGGCGGTCGCCGTGCAGCTCGTCAAAATCATCGAAGATCAATTCGATGTAATCGAGCGTATAGGGCCGGCGTGGATGACGCGCCAGACGCGCCACGTCCCAGGGCTGAAGATCGGAAAAAATACTTTCCGTCAGGCTGACGCTTTTGCTTTTCAGCCGATTGATTTCATCGGAGATGTTGATGTCGGTGTCGTTACCCACCATGCGAAGCTCTTCGATCTTCGCTTCCAGGTCGGCGATAGGCTGTTCGAAATCAAGATAGTTAGGGTTCATGATGTTCCATCATTTGATTGCAGGACGGAAATTTATCCCGTCAAACCAGAATTTTGGACAAAGATAGCAGTGCCCGCTCCGAGGCTAAAGCGGACATTGGTATGAGTCCGCAGTCTGACAAACATTTAACGTTAAACCTGCTGCATTCCTCAATCATAGACCAGTTCCACGGACTGGTCGCCCACAAGGTAGCGTAACTCCAGCAACAGGTCGTCATCTGGCTGGATCCTCCAGGCTTCTCCCAGCTCAATGCGTGTTCTCGCTTCCGCGCTGCTGTACTCGATCCACACCGGACTCCCCTCGCAACGAAACGGCTCAAGGGTACTCCCCAGCTTGTCCAGCAGACCATTTTGCAACTGGTCCGCATGCAGAGACAACTTCAGCCCGCGGCTGAACTGCTGGCGTGCGGTCCCGACGTCCATGACGGAGTTGACCCGCATCTTCATCTGACCGGAATAATCGTCGTGGCTGACCTGACCTTCCACCACTATCACCTGATCCGACTGCAGCAGTTCGCGATTCTCGAAGAACGCTTCCGAAAACAGCGTGGCTTCGATGCGGGCACTGCGGTCATCCAGGGTTATAAAACACATAGTGGACCCGGTACGGGTTTTCATGGTGCGCTGGGCAACCACGAGCCCGGCCACCCGCTGGGGTGACTTGTTGGGCTTGAGGTCAGAGATGGACGAGCGCACAAACCGGCGCACTTCTTTCTCGTATTCATCGAACGGGTGCCCGGTCAGGTACAGGCCCAGGGTGTCTTTCTCCCCTTTCAGCCGCTCTTTCTCCGGCCATTCCCGGACATGGGCCACGTCTTCGTAGGGATCGGTGTCGCCGCCCGCTTCCAGGGTTTCCCCAAACATGTCCATCATGCCCACGGCGTCGTTACGGGACTGCTGCCCAGCCTGTTGCACCGCCTTGTCGATGCTGGCCATGAGTTGTGCCCGACCGGCACCCATTTTGTCCATGGCACCGGAGCGGATCAGCGCTTCCATGGCCCGCTTGTTGACTTTCTTCGGGTCCACCCGGCGACAGAAATCGAAGATATCCTGATAGGGTTCGCCATCGGCCCTGCCTTCTACAATGCTCTGAATCGGTCCTTCACCCAGCCCCTTGATGGCGCCGAGGCCATATACGATCTGGCCGTCGTCGTTAACGGTAAAGGTATATTCCGAGCGGCTGACGTCCGGCACCAAAAGGTCCAGCTTCATGTTCCGACACTCTTCCACCAGCGTCACGACCTTGTCGGTATTCTGCATATCGGCGGTGAGAACCGCGGCCATGAATTCGGCCGGGTAATGGGCCTTCAGCCACAGCGTCTGATAGGACACCAGGGCATAGGCGGCGGAGTGCGACTTGTTAAAGCCGTAACCGGCGAACTTTTCCACCAGGTCGAAAATGTTCTCCGCCAGGACCTTGTCGATGCCATTCTTTTCACAGCCGTCAAGAAAGAACTGTTTCTGCTTGGCCATCTCCTCGGGTTTTTTCTTGCCCATGGCCCGACGCAACATGTCGGCGTTACCGAGGCTGTAACCGGCCATCACCTGGGCGATCTGCATGACCTGCTCCTGGTACAGGATGACCCCATAGGTGGGCTCCAGTACCGGTTTCAGGCCATCGTACTGATAATCCGGGTGCGGAAACGAGACCGGCTGCCGGCCATGCTTACGGTCGATGAAGTCGTCCACCATCCCTGACTGCAGCGGACCCGGACGGAACAGCGCTACCAGGGCGATCATGTCTTCCAGGGAGTCCGGCTGCAGGCGGCGGATCAGATCCTTCATGCCGCGGGATTCCAGCTGAAACACCGCCGTGGTTTCCGCTTTCTTCAACATATCGAAGGACGGCACGTCCGCCAGCGGGATCTCGTTGATATCCAGCGGTGGCAGTCCGCGCTTTTCCCGGCGCGGATTGACCATTTTCAGGGCCCAGTCGATGATAGTGAGGGTCCGCAGCCCCAAGAAGTCGAACTTCACCAGACCGGCGTCTTCCACATCGCCCTTGTCGAACTGGGTCACCAGGCTGCCGCCTTCGTCGTCGCAATACAGCGGCGAAAAGTCGGTGATCTTGGTGGGCGCGATCACCACCCCCCCGGCATGCTTACCGGCGTTCCGGCACACACCTTCCAGCTTCAGGGCCATATCCCAGATTTCCTGGGCTTCCTCATCCTGCTCGAGGAAATCGGTCAGTTGGGGCTCCTGCTCAAGGGCCTTCTCCAGGGTCATCCCCGGCTCAAACGGAATCATCTTGGACAATTTGTCCGCCAGGCCGTAGGACTTACCCTGAACCCGGGCCACGTCCCGCACCACCGCCTTCGCGGCCATGGTGCCGAACGTGATGATCTGGGATACCGCCTCACGGCCGTATTTTTCCGCCACGTAGGCAATCACCCGGTCCCGCCCTTCCATACAGAAGTCGACGTCAAAGTCGGGCATGGATACCCGTTCCGGGTTCAGGAAGCGCTCAAACAGCAGGTCGTATTCCAGCGGGTCCAGATCGGTAATCAACTGCGCGTAGGCTACCAGGGAGCCGGCGCCGGAACCCCGGCCAGGGCCCACCGGCACGCCGTTGTTCTTCGCCCATTTGATAAAGTCCATTACGATGAGGAAGTACCCGGGGAACCCCATCTGGATGATGATATCCAGCTCAAAGTTAAGACGCGTGTAATAGGCTTCGCGCTTGGTGTCGTATTCGGGATCGTCCTTGCTCAGGGTTTTGGCCAGGCGTTCTTCCAGGCCGTCTTCCGACACCTTGCGAAAGTATTCGTCCATGGTCATCCCGTCGGGAATCGGGTAGTTGGGCAGGAAGTACTCACCCATGCGAACTTTGACCGAGCAGCGGCGGGCAATCTCGACGGTGTTCTCAACCGCTTCAGGAATGTCCTCGAACAGCTCGATCATTTCTTCCGCACTGCGGAGGAATTGCTGATCACTGAACCGGCGGTCACGGCGGGGATCGTCCAGAGTCCGGCTTTCGCCAATGCAGACCCGGGCTTCATGGGCCTCGAAATCTTCGGTTTCCAGAAAATGAACATCGTTAGTGGCCACCACCGGAATCGCCAGGGATTCCGCCAGCTCGACGTTCAGGTGCAGGCAGTCTTCGTCGCCGGCACGGCCGGTGCGCTGAAGTTCCAGGTAATAGGCATCCGGATAGAGATTCATCCAGTATTCGGCCCGTTCCCGGGCCAGCTCCGGCTTACCCGCCAGCAACGCCCTGCCCACATCACCGAGTTTGCCCCCCGACAGGGCGATCAGGCCTCCTGAACGGGCTTCCAGCCACGCCCGCTGAATGATGGGCTTACCAAAACGCTGGCCTTCCGTGTAACCCTGACTGATGATTTCAGTCAGGTGAAGGTAACCGTCATTGTTACGGGCCAGCAGCGTCAGACGGAAGGGGTTTTCCGGCTCCTCAGGATTCTCCAGCCACAGATCGGCACCAATAATGGGCTTGACGCCCGCTCCGGTGGCGGCCTTGTAAAAGCGCACAAGCGCGCACATGTTCGACTGATCGGTGAGGCCCACGGCCGGCATGCCGAGCTCCGCAACCCGGCTGACCAGCGGCTTGACCCGCACCAGTCCATCCACCATGGAGTATTCGGAGTGTACGCGGAGGTGTACAAAGGTTTGCGCCATAACGTCAGGCTATTCCTGCTGTTGAATTCCAGTTGCGGGCGATATCAGCCGCCCGTCAGTTCTTTCACTTCTGCTTCCGTCACGGGTCCGAAACGGGTCTCGTGCAGCTCACCCTCAGGATTCACCACAAAGGTAGCAGGCAATCCCACCGGGGTTTTCCAGCCAAACTCAGGGCCCGGATCTTCCGCCAGCATGGTATAGCGGATACCCATGGTTTCGCCCAGATCGACCAACGCCTGCCCCTTGATGCCGTCAAAATTCACGCCCAGCACAGTAATACGGCTACTGCGGTCCAGCTTATTCAATTCGGGTATTTCTTCCAGACAAGGCTTGCACCACTCGGCCCAATAATTCACCAGGACCCACTGCCCCCGAAGACTGTCCCAGTCGACAGGCTCACCTTGTGCCTGCTCGAACGCCACCTTTTCACAACCAGACAGCGCCAACAGGGAGATCACCACGACCAGAGGTGAAAAGAGAGTTCGACAACGAGACCTTGCAGGGTACTGCACGGAGAGTCCTCCTGTTAGACTACGGGGCATCCGAAATTCAGGAAAGCCATTTAAAACTCAGGCCAGAAGATGACAGAACCGACCCGTATTTTCCACAACCCCCGCTGTTCAAAATCCAGACAAACCCTTGAACTGCTTACTGATCGCGGTATCGAGCCGGAGATTATACGCTACCTTGAAACCCCACCGACAGAGCAGGAACTCATACACATCCTGGATGTGCTCGGTTATGAACCCCGCCAGTTGATGCGTACCAAGGAAAAGGAGTACAGGGAACTTGGCCTGGATAGCCCGGAACTGGATCGTGATGCCTTGGTCAGTGCCATGGTGGCCACTCCCAAACTGATTGAACGCCCTATCGTGATCTGTGGCGACAAGGTTGCCCTGGGTCGTCCGCCGGAAAACGTGCTGGCCATTCTCTGACCGGAGCCTGTTGATGTCGTCTGACACCCCATACGTACTGGTGCTCTACTACAGCCAAACCGGTCAGACCGCCGAAATGGCCACCCAGATTGGCCGCGGTGTATCGCGGGTGAACGGTGTGGACGTTCGCATTCGCACGGTGCCACCGGTGTCTCCGGATACCGAGTCAACCCTGCCACCGGTTCCCGACAGCGGCGCCCCCTACGCCAGCAAGGACGACCTTGCTCACTGCGCTGGCCTGGCCATTGGCAGCCCGACCCGTTTCGGCAACATGGCGGCGCCGCTCAAGCACTTTCTGGACAACACCGGGGATCTGTGGCTGAACGGCACCCTGTCAGGCAGGCCCGCCGGAGCGTTTACCTCCACCGGCAGTCTCCACGGCGGCCAGGAAGCCACCCTGCTCAGCATGATGTTGCCCCTGTTGCATCATGGCATGGTGTTGTGTGGTGTGCCCTATTCAGAGTCAGCGCTGAATGAAACCTCGTCCGGAGGGACGCCCTATGGCCCTTCTCACTGGGCGGGCACTGGCGAGCAGCAGCCGCTGACAAGCCATGAAAAAACCGTTTGCCAGAGCTTTGGTGAACGGCTGGGCACCCTGGCACTGAAACTTTTTTGAGCCAGCATTCAAGACACTGACAAGATCATAAACGGAAAGCACCTATGCTCCACAACCCGAAAGCACGCGTAACAGCCAGACTGACCATCGGCCTGTACATTGCGGTATTGGCGACACTCCTGATTACCACGTTTTATCCAACCCAGGTCGAGGGCGTGTCGGTTCCGCTGATGCTGACAGTCAAACTGCTTCCCCTGCTGGCCTTTGCGGTTCCGGTCTTTCGCGGTCATAACCGGGGATATATCTGGATGGCCTTTGTGGTGATTTTTTACTTCACCCAGGCGGTGGTCTCGGCCTGGCTGAGCGAGGGCGCCGCTGCCCCGCTCATCCTGACGATCCTGACGTTCCTGCTGTTCACGGTCGCCATGGTGCATCTGAAAGTGAATCGACCGCTTCCGGCCACGGGCGCATGATTGGGTCTTCTTATGGGTAACCTCCGCGCACCTGCACCGCCCAGAAGCACTCTGACCCTTCGCGACCTGGCGACGGCTCTGGTCACCGGCGGTGAAATCTCCCAGCAGGATGCCGATCGCATCCTGCAGGCCAATATCGGTGCGGACACCGACCGCCGACACCCCCTTGAGCTGTTTGCTATTGCCAGCCTCAAGAGCCTGAATTCCGGCCGCACACTGGATCTGGATCGCCTGACCCAGTGGCTGGCAGAGTGGGCGGGGCAGCCCTGGTACCACATTGATCCCCTGAAGATTGATACTCCCTCCATCGCCAGGGTAATGTCCTACGCCTTTGCCCAGCGCCACGGCATACTGGCGGTCGAGATACACCCGGAGGAGGTGCTGATCGCCAGCGCCGAACCTTTCAAAAGCGACTGGGAAAGCAACCTTCGCCAGGCGGTGCAGAAAGACATTCGCCGGGTTGTGGCCAACCCGGAGGATATCCGCCGCTATACGGTCGAGTTCTACCAGTTGGCCAATTCCGTCAGCAAGGCCAGTGGTCGACAAGGGTCCGGTTCTGCCGGCAACCAGAATTTCGAGCAGCTGCTGGACCTGGGCGCCAACGAGAACCCCGATGCCAATGACCAGCACGTTGTCAAAATCGTGGATTGGCTATTGCAGTATGCGTTTGACCAGCGTGCATCCGATATTCACATCGAGCCGAGGCGCAACGTTACTCAGGTACGCTTCCGGATAGACGGCGTGCTGCACAATGTGTATGAATTCCCGGACCAGGTAGGCGTGGCCGTCACCAGCCGCCTGAAAATCCTGGGGCGCCTCAACGTCGCGGAAAAGCGCCGCCCCCAGGACGGCCGCATCAAAACCCGAAAGCCGGACAACAGCGAGGTGGAATTACGCCTTGCCACCATGCCCACGGCATTTGGCGAGAAAATGGTGATGCGGATTTTCGATCCCGAAGTTCTGCTCAAGTCCTACGAACAGCTGGGCTTCTCCCGCGAAGACCGGGAGCGCTGGCACGATATTACCGATCGTCCCCACGGTATTGTCCTGGTCACCGGCCCCACCGGGTCGGGCAAAACCACCACACTCTATTCGACTCTCAAGCAGTTGGCCTCCTCGGAGGTAAACCTCTGCACCATTGAAGACCCGATCGAGATGGTGGAGCCTGCCTTCAACCAGATGCAGGTCCAGACCAACATTGAGCTGACATTTGCCTCCGGTGTCCGGGCGCTTCTGCGCCAGGATCCGGACATCATCATGATCGGTGAGATCCGCGATCTCGAAACCGCTGAAATGGCGGTACAGGCTGCGCTGACGGGGCATCTTGTGCTCTCTACCCTGCACACCAACGACGCACCCAGCGCAATCACACGCCTGATGGAACTGGGCATTCCACCCTACCTGATCCGCGCCACGGTTCTCGGGGTAATGGCGCAACGCCTGGCACGCACCCTGTGTCCTCACTGCAAGGCACCCGGCCCCGTGGATGACCAGGCCTGGAAAAGCCTCACGCGCCCATGGAAAGCCCCGACGCCAGAGCAGGTCTACCAGCCGGTAGGCTGTCTGGAATGCCGCAACACCGGCTATTATGGCCGTGCCGGAGTTTATGAAATCCTCAAGTTGTCCGGCGACCTGAGCGCCCGGATCACCGATCAGTGCGAACTTGAGCAGTTGCGACTCGAGGCCTACAAGACCGGGATGAAATCCTTGCGATTAAGCGGCGCTCAGAAAGTGGCCGCGGGCCAGACAACGATTGAGGAAATACTGCGCGTTACCCCCGAAAGTCAGCGCTGATCGTCGGTTCAGGCGCCCGGCCTCAGGCCACACTGCCCCAACAGTTGCTGCCAGCTCTCCGTGTGCTCTGCCATTGCGCGATCCAGCGCCTGCCACAGGCTGTCATCCCCGGTTGTGGCCAGGTAGCGGCGGGACCAGGCACTGAAGGAATCCGGCATTACCTCCTCCTGAGCGACTGACAAGGCCGCCAGCGGACGGATCAGGTCGTCCCGGGCGCGACGAACGTCACTCATATAGGGCTGAACCCTGTCGATGTAGACACTGAAGAACATGTTCCGGACGATATCGGACTGGCTGTTGGGCTTGCCGTCAATGCACAGCGGACGGCTGCCCAGCCGTGACCGGATAAGCGCCGTGGCGTCGTCCAGCCTGGCGATCAGCAGGCGCGCGCTGTTCAGCAGCTGACCTGCCCGGTGTTCTGCCTGCCAGCGCTGGTGCACCTCACCCACATAGTCCAGTGAATGGCCGAGTCGACCTTCCAGAAGGGACTGCACAGTTGAGTTGAGGCGACTGATGTCAGCAGACAGGTCCGATACCGGGTTGCCATCGGCGGCCACGGGGAAGTATCCCTTGGACAGGGTGAACAGTGTTTCTATTTCTTCCGTAGCCCAGGTTGCGTTCCAGATGGCCACTGGCAACGATTCCAGCTTGCTGTCTATCGCCTGTTCAACGCTCTTTTTCAACTTTTCGCGGTCGATATCCGGCAGGCAGTCACGGGCGGCTTCAATAAAACGGAGTTCGTAACGAAGGCGATTCAGCGGATCCATGACCCGCCCCATCACCGAGTTGCGCTCACCAACGACGTACTGCAACTGACAGCCATAGAGCGACAGGAAATCCAGGATGCCCATATCCAGATCGGGCATGTCCATACGACGGTCGCGCCGACGCGGCATACGCTGGATCTCGGGCAATTCCGACAGCGACACCTCGCCATCGAGCACCCTGGCGACCCGCTCAACGTATTCATCCATCATCGACGGAGCTTCAGAGAACGGGTTGCAGCCGGCGGTCACCAGAGCCAGGAAAACAACGATCAGATGACGCACAATCACTGCGCAGATACCCCCTGAACCAGGACGAACGGCCCGCGTAGCGGCAGCAAGTCCTCAACGCTTTCTGAGCAGGTCATCCACCTCGGCAAAATTCCGGGCCACCACCCGGTCAGTGTTCGGCAGTTCGCCTTCCCGAACCAGCCAGGCGGTCTGGATACCGGCTTCCTCCGCGGCTTGCAGTTCCGCTTCCACATCGGACAGAAACAGCACCGTTTCCGGCTCCACACCCAATTGCTCCAGGATATTGCGATAGGACTGGGCTTCCTTCTTGCCCCCTACCCGGGTATCGAAATAACCAGAGAAGAACGGCGTGAAGTCCCCTGCTTCGCTGAATCCGAAAATCAGCTTCTGGGCCTTCACCGATCCGGAGGAATAGACGAACAACCTCAGCCCCCGGTCGTGCCAGCGCTGGAGGTAATCCGCGGCATCCGGGTAGATATGGCCATGAAAGGCGCCCTGCTGGTAACCCTGTTCCCAGAGCATGCCCTGCAGAGCCTTCAGAGAGGTTTCCTTGCGGTCGTCGCGGATCCATGACTGGAGAACGTCAATCAGCCCCTCGATGTCACCACGATCAACCCCGGAACGCTGCGCAACTACATCCAGCTGCTCGGCGATGGCGGGGGTATCCGCGGCCCCTTCACGGACAAAATCCGCGATGTGTTCTGCCGCGTAGGGAAACAGCACTTCGTGGACAAACGATATGGAGCTGGTGGTGCCTTCAATGTCAGTGAGAATCACTCGGATCATCAGGCAGCCCCAGCCAGTTTTTCATAGCGCGGCAGTCGGCTGGCGATGTCTTCACCGGTAAAATTGGCGACCCAGCCTTCAGGGTTGGAAAAAAGGCGGATACAGGTGAAGCGGGGCTCAGGCCCCATATCGAACCAGTGGCGGGTACCGTCAGGCACACTGATCAGATCGTTTTTCTGGCACAGCACGGCAAATACCTGATCGTCCAGATGCAGATAGAACAAGCCCTGGCCGCGCACGAAGAAACGCACTTCATCTTCACTGTGTACGTGTTCATCCAGAAATTTCTGGCGCAGGGTGTCTTTCTGCGGATTGTCCGGATTCAGGCTGATCACATCGGCGGTCTGAAACCCACATTCCTGTTTCAGCGCCGCCACCTCTGCCTGATAGGCTTCCAGAATCGCATCCTGGGTAGCGTCCTCTTGCAGGTCACGGGTCGGCCATTGCTCGAATCGAATGCCCTTTTCCCCCAGCAACCGCTGGATTTCGCTGGCGTCTTCCGTCACCGTCTGAGGTTGCTCTGGCTGGTTCTGGTTAAAAATGCTCAGGGTAGTCATGGACGGAGCCTCATGGTTGCAAGTTCACACTCAAACAGGAATTCAAACGCCTCAATATGCCTCAGGCAGTCTGCCATGGTCCTGCCCCAGGTATAAAGACCGTGGCCCCGGATCAGGTAACCGGGCTGGTCCGGATGGTCCCGGAACCATTGCTTTGTCCGCTCGGCCAGGTGCGGAATGTCCTGCGTGTTGTCGAATACCGGCACGACCAGCGTGTCTTCATGGGTGTCATGGCCGGGAAAGGCTTTCTGCAGTTCATAGCCCTGTAGCTCCAGTGACTGATCCGGAGGCAGGATTCGACTGAGAACCGTCGCATTGACCGAGTGGGTATGAAGCACCGCTCCGACATCCGGAAACAGCTCATACAGCACCGTATGCAGCCGGGTTTCCGCAGACGAGCGGGATTGGCTCTGAACTGCCTGGCCGGCCAGATCCACCACCATGACATCGCTGGCCCCCAGTTCGCCCTTGTGGCGACCGGAAACCGTAATGGCAATATGGTTGGCATCAATACGGGCAGAGTAGTTACTGCTGGTCGCCGGTGACCAGCCACGGCCATACAGGAAGCGCCCGGCGTCAATAATGGACTCGGCCGCCCGGGCGTATCGGGTTACATCGAACAAGGGCATTCTCCAGACTCAGCCAACGCTGGGGCAGCGGGCAGTTTCAGACCTATTTTACGACAGCTTCGCCGTCCTGATCATTCCAGATCTTGCGGTCATCACCGTCCATTTTGCCTTTGGTATCCCAGACTTCCCGGTTTTCCGTGGCTTCATCCACCTTGCCATTGTCATTCCAGATCACCCGGTCCTTACAACCCGCCATCGCCAGGGATATACACACTACAAAGAACAGTTTCTTAGCCATAGCTTTCTCCAGAGTCCTGTCTTACCAGGCTGTTTGATCGGTTCAGCCTTAGTATACAGCCGGCGCCGTTACCGGCTGCCATGTATTTCGCGATTGTGTTGCTTGTCCCGCTCGCTCTTGCGAACCATGACATAGACCGCGCCCGTGCCGCCATGGTGTTTCCGGGCCGAATGGAAGGCAAGCACGCTGTCCAGTTCCGGCAGCCATTTCGCGAGGTAACTTTTCAGTTGGGCAATACCATCCGGGTTGCGCTCGCCTTTGCCATGGAGAATGATGACTGAGCGAAGACCGTAGCGCACGCAATCATTGATGAAACCGAAGACCTCCCGCCGGGCTTCCTCAACGGTCATACGGTGCAGGTCCAGCCTCGCCTCTATCGGATACTGGCCCAGCCTCAGTTTGCGGAACACGCCATGCTGGACGCCAGGGCGCTGCCAGCTCAGAATATCATGTGCCGTCAGGGGCTCCACCATATCGGATGTCAGATGATTCGCATCTTTCACGGGTTGGTCCACGGCAGACCGTTGGCGCTCCAGATGACCGGGCGTCACTTCCCTCGGCGTTTTAACTTCCGCACGATTGGGCCTGCGGATGCGCCGGACATCCTTCATTTCTTCCAGAAAGCTCAGGCGCTCGTCTTTGGTCGTCATGATAATGTTGTTCAGCGTTGGAGTTAACGGAACTTTACCACCCGGCCCCACGGGCATAAAGCCAGACGGTCTCAGTGTAACTACCTGCGACGAAAATCGTAGGGCTGCCCCTCAGGGCCTGATCTACACTCGAGACTACAACAAACAGGACGGACGATAGTATGGTTGCCGCCTCGACGGATACCCCCCGCCCCCAGAACACCCGCGCGATCATGATGTTTCTCGGGGAGCATGCCCCGTTTTCCAGCATGGATGATACACATCTCGCGCACTTCGCCGAGCACGCCTCGCTACGCTTCTATGCCGATGGCGACATTGTGCTGTCTCCCGAGGATGGCCCGGTTCAACGTTTCTATGTGGTGAAGCAGGGGCGAATTCGCGGCGAACGCCACAACGAAAAGGAAGACAAGACTGAGACCACCTTCGAGATCAGTCAGGGGGAGTGTTTTCCCCTGGCGGCGCTCGTAGGCGAGCGCCCCACCCGCACCCTTCACCGCGCCTCGGGCGATACTTTCTGCCTGAGCATCGAACACGATGCTTTTGTCACCCTGCTTTCGGAAAGCGACCCATTCCGCGATTTTTGCCTGCGAGGTGTCAGCAGCCTGCTGGACCAGGTCAACCAGCGAATTCAGTCCGGCGCCATGGCGTCTATCGGCTCCAGCAGTTCCCTGGACACCCCTCTGGAGCGGTACGCCCTCCGGAATCCGATTGTCTGCTCTCCAGACCTTCCGGTTCGCAAGGCCGTCGCCCGGATGCACGAAAACAACGTGGGGAGCATTATCATTACCGATGATGAGCGGCACCCCACCGGCATTTTTACCCTGAGGGATCTGCGCACCATGGTGGCCGAGGAAAAAGGCCCCCTCAACACCCCGATCAGCCAGGTCATGACCAGAAACCCCATTTGCCTGACCTCCAACGCCGATGCCTTTGAGGCCGCCATGCTGATGGCCGAGCACCATTTTGCCCACCTGTGCGTGATCGATGAAGAGCATCGTCTGATCGGAGTGGTTTCCGAACGTGACCTGTTCTCCCTCCAACGGGTGGACCTGGTCAACCTGGCCAGGACCATCGGCACCGCCACCCATTTACGCACCCTCGTCAGCCTCCGCTCGGACGTATCCCGCCTGGTGGATGCCATGCTCGCCCATGGCGCCGACTCCGGCCAGGTGGTAAAAATCATTACCACGCTGAATGACGTGACTGTGCGGCGGGTGCTGGAGCTCAACATCAAGAAAAACGACCCCGGCATTCCCTTTACCTGGCTGACCTTCGGCAGCGAAGGGAGACAGGAGCAAACGCTGCTGACCGACCAGGATAACGGCATCCTGTTTGAGACACCGGAAGGCATGACGGAGGAACAGGTGCGGGAGAAGCTTCTGCCATTTGCAGAGAAGGTGAACAGGGAACTGGCGGAATGTGGCTTTACCTTGTGTAAGGGCAACATCATGGCCAGCAACCCGAAGCTATGCCTGAGCGGCAGGGAATGGGACGACTGGTTTATTCGCTTCATCGACGCATCGACACCGCAAAATCTGGTGTACTCCTCTATTTTCCTCGACATGCGTGCAGTCTTTGGCCCTACCGGGCCTCTGGAAGATCTGTACGGCAAGGTCCTGACACGTATCCAGAAAAATGCCCTGTTCCAGAAAATGCTGGCCGGCAACGCCATGAACCGGCGACCGCCGCTCACCATTTTTCGCAATTTCCGCTACGCGCCAGACGGCAGGAAACACACCATTGATCTCAAGCGCCAGGGGCTGGCCCCCTTTGTAGAGGCCATCCGGGTGTTTGCCCTGGCAAACGGGGTGGAGGAAGCCAACACCCTTGAACGTATGGACCGGCTCGTTGCCAAGGGGGCGTTTGATCCCAAGGATGCCAATGCCTGGAAAGAAGCCTACAGCCTTATCCAGGCTATTCGCATGCGGGCCCACCAGGAAATGCTGGATCGCAATGAACCGCTGTCCAATTACATTGACCCGGATGATCTCAACCCGCTGGACCGTCGGATCCTGAGGGAATCGTTCCGACAGGCCCAGCGTCTCCAGCAAAAGCTGGAAGTCACCTACCAACTATGATGAAAGGGCCAGGTGATATGCTGGAACAGATCCGTAACTGGATTGGACAACGTCGCGCCGGAACGCACGGGGCACATGACCCTGAGCACCTCCCCTCCCCCAGGGCCGCCGGTGATCAGGCGCTGTCTGACTGCCGGCTGGTTGTGCTGGATCTGGAAACCACCGGCTTTCACACAGGAAAAGACCAGGTCATCGCCATCGGCGCCGTTGCCATCACGGGGAGCGTCATCCACCTGGAAGACCAGTTCGACCTGATTCTTCGCCGCCCCGAACTTGATATCAGCGAGACAGTACTTATCCATGGCATAGGCCCCGAGGCCCTGACCCGGGGACATGAAACCGAAGACGCGCTGCTTCACCTGCTGGAATGGATGAATGGTGACCCGATCCTGGCTTTCCACTCGGCGTTCGACCAGAAGTTCCTGGAGAAAACCCTGAGACGGACACTGGGCTACACCCAAAGTCACACCTGGATCGATGCGGCCGAGTTGCTACCGGCTTTCTTCCCGGGCGCCAAACCCGGCGGGCGCGGCCTGGACAACTGGGTCGATTTCTTCGGTCTGGAGGTCAGCGAACGCCATCATGCGGCCGCAGACGCGCTGGCGACCGCAGAATTGACGCTGATTGCACTCAATAAGGCACAAAAAAATGACGTTTCAACGCTTGGAGAGCTGACCAACAAGCTACATTACTACCGGCGCCTGAAGAGGATGCAGCGCTTCTGAGCCGACACCCTTCGAGCTATGGAATCGTCCGATTCCGAGGCAAATGACTGAGAATTAGACCTTTTGCCAATATCTATATATCCCTTGACCAGTAAAGTCAGAGAGGACAACAAGTCGGAGAAGCACCTATATGAATAATAAATTCTCTAGCAATCGTATCTCTCCAGTAACAACACACCCAACCTCCACAACAACAATACAGGAGTGATCCTATGTCAGGTCATAGCTACGACGCTGAAAATTACTGGAAGGCGAATCTTCGCCTGATATTCGGGAGCCTGATCATTTGGGCCCTCGTTTCCTATGGCTTTGCCATCCTGCTGCGCCCGCTGCTTTCGGGCATTGCAATCGGTGGAACCGATCTTGGCTTCTGGTTCGCCCAACAAGGGTCGATCCTTACGTTTATTGCTCTGATCTTCTTCTATGCATGGCGCATGAACAAGATCGATGAACAATTCGGCGTACACGAGGAGTAAGATCGAATGAGCCAATTTGCAATCAATATTCTGTTCGTGGGGGGCTCCTTCCTCCTCTATATCGGCATCGCGATCTGGGCGAAGGCCGGTAGCACCAAGGACTTCTACGTTGCCGGCGGCGGCGTTCACCCGGTAACCAACGGTATGGCTATCGGCGCTGACTGGATGTCTGCAGCATCCTTTATCTCCATGGCGGGCCTGATTGCCGCCGGTGGTTATGCGAACTCCACCTTCCTTATGGGCTGGACCGGGGGCTATGTCCTGCTGGCGATGCTGCTGGCGCCTTACCTGCGCAAGTTCGGCAAGTTTACGGTGCCGGAGTTCATCGGCGACCGCTTCTACAGCCGTAACGCTCGCCTGGTGGCCGTTGTCTGCCTGATTGTGGCGTCTGTGACCTACGTCATCGGTCAAATGGCCGGCGCCGGCGTGGCCTTCTCCCGCTTCCTGGAAGTTGAAGCCACCATGGGTCTGATCATTGCCGCCGTTGTGGTCTTCATCTATGCCGTTCTGGGTGGCATGAAGGGCATCACCTACACCCAGGTTGCCCAGTACTGCGTACTGATCATTGCCTACACCATCCCTGCCGTGTTCATTTCACTGCAGTTGACTGGCAACCCGATTCCGCCACTGGGCCTGTTCTCCACACATACTGAAACCGGGCTTCCCCTGCTAGAGCGGCTGGACCAGGTGATCACCGAACTGGGCTTCCGCGACTACACAGCCGATGTCGATAACAAGCTGAACATGGTTCTGTTTACGCTGTCCCTGATGATCGGTACTGCGGGTCTGCCTCACGTTATTATCCGCTTCTTCACCGTACCCAAGGTGGCTGACGCACGCTGGTCCGCAGGCTGGGCACTGGTCTTCATCGCCCTGTTGTACCTGACCGCTCCGGCTGTCGCTTCCATGGCGCGTCTGAACCTGATGACCACTATCTATCCGGAAGGACCGACCTCTGCGCCAATCGAGTATGAAAACCGTCCGGGCTGGATGTCGACCTGGGAAGAAACCGGTCTGATCACCTACGAGGACAAAAACAACGACGGCCGCATCCAGTTGTACAACGACTCCGAAGCCTTTGCACCGGAAGCGGAAAGCCGCGGCTGGGCAGGTAACGAGCTGGTTGTGAACAACGACATTCTCGTGCTGGCGAACCCGGAAATCGCCAACCTGCCTGGCTGGGTCATCGGTCTGATCGCCGCAGGTGGTCTGGCAGCAGCATTGTCGACGGCAGCGGGTCTGCTGCTGGCCATTTCCTCAGCCATCAGTCATGACCTTATCAAGGGGGCTATCAATCCGAAAATTACGGAGAAAGGTGAGCTGAAAGCAGCGCGTATCTCGATGGCGGTGGCTATTGTGGTCGCGACCTATCTTGGCGCCAACCCTCCGGGCTTCGCGGCTCAGGTCGTAGCGCTGGCGTTTGGTATCGCCGCCGCTTCCCTGTTCCCGGTGCTGATGATGGGCATCTTCTCCAAGCGTGTAAATAACAAGGGCGCCGTTGCCGGTATGCTGGCTGGTCTTGGCGCAACCCTGGTTTACATCTTCATCTTCCTGGGCTGGTTCTTCATCCCTGGCACCAACAACCTGGCCAATACCCCCGATAACTGGCTGCTGGGTATTTCCCCGCTGTCCTTCGGTGCAGTTGGTGCCCTGATCAACTTTGCGGTAGCCTTTGCAGTCTCTTATGCGACTGAAGAGCCGCCCGTTGAGATTCAGGAGCTGGTTGAAAGCGTCCGTTACCCACGTGGTGCCGGTACCGCTCAAGACCACTAAGCAACAAGTCAACCGCTATCAGTCAACGTACTGACGGTTGATCCCGAACGGGCTTCCTCTGTGAGGGAGCCCGTTTTTTTTCGAGGAAAGCCTATTATGTTCTGGACTTTTGTAGCGACTGTATTCTCCGGATTGGGCGCTGCGGGCATTGCCCTTGGCATCCGTGCCCTGACCCGAAAGAGAGCGCCAAAATGGATTATCCCGGTCTTTGCGGGGGCGGGCATGCTGGCCTATCTGGTCTACATGGAATACGACTGGTTCGAACAGAAGCAAACCCTGCTTCCTGAGGAAGCGGTGGTCGTGAGCACGGAAAAGTACGGCGCCCCCTGGCGCCCCTGGACCTATGTGGTGCCGCAAGTGACAGCCTTTACCGTGCTGGATACAGACAGCATTGTTCAGGACAATCCCAACCAAAACGTAGTACGGTTCAATCTGTACCGGTTTGAGCAGTCATACACCGATGCCGTATCCCATAAAATGTACCTGCTCAACTGTGATACCCGGGAACTTGTGCCCTTCGCCAGGGACGACGAACCGGATCTGGACGAACTCCGGACCCTGTCACAGGATGACCGGCTATTAAGGGCCGCATGCACTGAATAACCCGGGCAACCGGGTCTGACAACCACCTATCGTTTCTTGGGAAAGCCTGTATATGCTCAGTGGCTGGCTGTTAGTTCTGATTTCAATCACCTACATCTCGCTACTGTTTGCCATTGCCTGGGCCGGCGATCGCCACCCCGGGCTTTATCGCCGCCGCTGGGCGCGGACTCACATCTACGCCCTGTCTCTGGCGGTATATTTCACATCCTGGACGTTCTACGGCGCTGTCGGTCGGGCCACCCAGGAGGGCCTGGGGTTCCTCCCTATCTATCTGGGGCCATTACTGGTGTTTGTGTTCGGCGCCCCGTTGTTGCGCCGGATTATCTACATCAGTAAACGCAACAACAGCACGTCCATTGCCGACTTCATTGCCTCACGGTATGGCAAGTCGCAGATTCTTGCCGCCATGATCGCGACTTTTGCCCTTATTGGCAGCGTGCCCTACATCGCGCTTCAGCTGAAGGCGATTTCCATGGGCTTCAATGTATTGTCGGATACCAGCACCGGTTACCATGAACTGAGCACCGCAGCCTGGAATGATTCAGCGTGGTATATCACTCTGGTTCTGGCGGTATTCACCGTATTATTTGGTACGCGCCACCTGGAGTCCACCGAGCACCACCGGGGGATGATTCAGGCTGTAGCGTTTGAATCCGTGATCAAGCTCGTGGCCTTCGTCGCTGTTGGCCTGTTCGTCAGTTTTGGCCTGTTCGGGGGTTTTGGTGATTTGCTTGCCAACGTCAGGGAAGCGGATCTGACCGGCACCCTCACGACCGACGGCATCGAGGCGCCAGCGTTTATTACACAGACCCTGGTGGCCATGTTGGCGATTATCTGCCTGCCGAGGCAATTTCACGTCATGGTGGTGGAAAATACCGACCATCGGGATTTCGAGACAGCCCGCTGGGCCATGCCTATTTACCTGATCATTGCCAGCGCATTTGTACTGCCCATAGCCGCCGGCGGACTGCTCTATCCTGAAGCCGGCAATACCGACCCCGACATCCTGATTCTCAAACTGCCCATTCTGGCCGGTGAGGAATGGCTTGCCATTCTGGCCTTCCTCGGGGGCGGTTCGGCGGCCGCGGCAATGGTTATCGTGTGTTCGGTGGCCATTGCCACCATGGTCAGCAACGAAATCATCATGCCGGCACTGCTCAAGTTCTTCCGCCCGAGGATGAATCAGCGTGCGGATCTCAGCCACCTTCTCCTGAGCATTCGCCGCGTCGCCATATTCGTGGTGCTTCTGACCGCCTACGGCTTTTACCGAATGGCGGGAGAAGATTACAGCCTGACCGCCTTCGGTCTGCTGTCATTTGCCGCCGCTGCACAGTTCGGCCCGGCACTGGTCGGTGGCATCATCTGGCGGAGGGGGAACTTTACCGGCGCCAGCTGGGGGCTGGGACTCGGCTTCCTGATGTGGTGTTACACCATGCTGCTACCAGCACTTGCATCCACCGGCTGGCTGACCGACACGCTGATAGACCAGGGCATATGGGGTATGGGGTGGACGCGCCCGACCGCCCTGTTTGGCTCAGAGCTCGACCATATCAGCCACGGCATTATCTGGAGCCTGGGTATCAACACTGTGACCTATGTCGTGCTGTCGATGCTGACACGCCAGCGGGTGCGCGAGAAAATCCAGATTGCCTCGTTCTTTCATGATCCCCAGCCCAAGGCGGAAACACCCCAGCACCAGACCTGGCAGGGCGAAATCCTGACGTCCGATCTCCAGGCCCTGAGCGATCGCTTCATGGGGGAGGAACGCTCCGAAACCATTCTGCGGAACTATGAGCGCCGCAACGCCATTCGCCTGCACCCTCACCGACCGGCCTCCTCGCATCTGATGAAATACATTGAGCGGCAACTGGCATCGGTCATCGGTGCGTCAACCGCTCGGGTGGTTCTGGAATCAACACTCACTGGCCGTGACATGCAGATCGAGGATGTGGTCAGTATTGTTGATGAAGCGTCACAGGCGATGACGTTCAGCCGTGAGCTGCTACAGTCTGCCATCGAGAACATCAGCCTTGGGGTGTCGGTGGTCAATCACCAACAACAGCTGGTGGTCTGGAACCACCGGTATCTGGAGTTGTTCAACTACCCCAAAGGCTACGTTCGTGTCGGGCGTCCGGTCGAAGACCTGATGCGCTACAACCTGACCAACGCCAACCTGTCCGCCCGGCGGATTGACGAGATCATTACCGACCGCTGTGGCAGCATGCGCGACGGATTGCCCATGTCCTACGAACGCCAGCGTCCCGATGGCACAGTTTTGCGAGTCGATGGCAGCCCCATTCCCGGCGGGGGCTATGTCACGACGTTTCAGGATATTACCGCGATGAGGCGCACGGAGCAGGCGCTCAAGGAAACCAATATTTACCTGGAGCAGCGGGTGAAGGAGCGGACCCAGGAATTGCAGGTGATCAACGAGCAGATGCTGAAGGCCAAGTCCGTTGCGGAACAGGCAAACCAGAGCAAGACCCGCTTCCTGGCATCCGCCAGTCATGATTTATTGCAACCGCTGAACGCCGCCCGCCTGTTCACCTCCGCCCTGGCTGGCAAAGCCGACGGGGACATGAAGGATCTGGTGGAGCACATCGACAGCTCACTGGGCGCCGCTGAGGAAATTATCAGCACTCTGCTGGACATCTCCAAACTCGACGCCGGCGCACTGGAGCCGGACATTGGCGCGTTCCCGGTTAACGACATAATGCGCCACCTGGCAACGGACTTCTCAGCCATCGCCATAGACCAGGGGCTGGAGCTCCATGTGGTACCGAGTACGGTGTGGATCCGCTCTGATGCAAAACTACTGCGTCGGGTGGTACAGAACTTCCTGTCCAACGCCATCCGGTATACCCCGGAAGGAAAAATTCTGCTGGGCTGCCGTCGACTGAAAGGCTATGCCCGTATTGAAGTCTGGGATACCGGTCCGGGGATACCCGAGGATCAGCTTGCCCATATCTTCGAAGAGTTCCGCCGCTTCCAGCACGGTCGTGACAAGAAAGGCCTGGGTCTTGGCCTGGCCATCGTGGACCGCATCAGTGGCATGCTCAATCACCCGGTCAACGTTCATTCTGTTCAGGGGCGAGGCAGTGTCTTCAGTATTACCGTGCCGGTTGTCCCCGCGGCACAGCCCCAAACATCGGTGGTAAAGAGTCAGGCCAGCTCTCGTCGTGTATCGAGCCTGGGAGGACTCCAGGTCCTTTGCATCGATAACGATCCCGCCATCCTACAGGGCATGGCCGCGCTGCTGGGCAACTGGCAGTGTGAGGTAACCTCCGCGGAAAGTCTCGACGATGCCCGCTACAAGCTGGACGGACAGCAACCCGATATTATACTTGCTGATTATCAGCTTGATGATAACAGGAACGGGCTGGACGCCATGGACGCGCTGAGAGACGGGTTCAGCGATGACGTCCCAGGTATACTGATCACCGGTTACATGGCGCCCGAGGTCAGGGAAGATGCAATAGCGCGAGGCTACCAGATTCTCTACAAACCAGTGAAACCCGCGGCACTGCGGGCACTGGTTAACAAGCTACTGAAACAGAAGCGTCCATGACAGACACGACGAGATCCAGCGGGGGCAATCCTTTTGGAAAGCTCCATTACCTGATCATCGATGATTTTGAGAATTTCCGGCTGTCCATGCGACAGATGTTGCGCAGTTGTGGCGCCGACAAGATAGAGCTGGTTGCTCATGGCGCCCCGGCCATTCAGTACTGTGCCTACAATCACGTTGATGTGGTTCTGTGTGATTACAATCTTGGTGAAGGCAAGAATGGCCAGCATATTCTGGAGGAGCTAAGACACAAGAAACTGCTCAAGCGATCGTCCCTGTTCCTGATGGTTACTGCGGAAACCTCCAAGGAAATGGTGATGGGGGCCAGGGAGTACCAACCTGATGCCTACCTGACCAAACCCATCAACCGCGCCATGCTGGAAAAGCGACTCAGTGGCCTGATCGAGCAGCGCAATGCACTGCTCCCCATTAACCGTGAAATCGACCGGGAAAACTACCCAGAGGCGATCTCACTGTGTCTGAACACCCTGCCCAAGCAGCCCCGTTACAAAACCTGGCTAATGAAAACCCTGGCCGATCTCTACTATCAGGTCGGCGATTACAGCCACGCCCTCAAGATCTACACGGATGTCCTCAACCAACGGGATCTGTCATGGGCAAAGCTTGGGCGAGGCAAGATCCTCCTGGCCACCCAGAATTATGATCAGGCAGTCTCTGCACTGAGGGAACTGATCAGCAAACACCCTGATTATATGGAGGCCTATGACCTGCTCGCCGATGGCCTTGAGCGCCAGGGCCGCGTGACACAGGCACAGCAGGTACTGGAAAAAGCCACGGAACACTCGCCCAATGCGTTGCTGCGGCAGAAACAGCTGGCCCGCCTCGCTACGTCGAACCAGGATATGTCCACCGCTTCAGATGCGTGGCGCCAAACAGTGAACCTTGGCACCCACTCCATCCATGACAGTTCAGATCATTACCTCTCGCTGGGGCAGACACTGTCTGACCTGAGTGAAGGCGACTCCAGCGATGAAGGTTCGAAGCATGCCGACGAAGCCATCAAAGTGTTGTCCAGAATGGAGAAACGCTTCTCTGATGACGACGGCGTACAGGTACGAAGCAGAATTGTTCAATCCAGGGTTTATGCCGGGCAGGGCAGGATAAGAGAGGCTGAAAAAGCACTTGAGTCCGTGGCAGAGGCCCTGGCCGAACCGGATCTGATTGACGCCGACACCGGCATTGATTATGCCAAGACCCTTTTCCGACTCGGCCGTGAGGACCAGGCCAAACATTTGTTGGGACAGTTGGCCCAACGGTTTCGTGAGGAACCGGACACCCTGCAGAAGATAGAA
Source organism: Marinobacter alkalisoli (assembly GCF_045449855.1). Taxonomy (NCBI): domain Bacteria; kingdom Pseudomonadati; phylum Pseudomonadota; class Gammaproteobacteria; order Pseudomonadales; family Marinobacteraceae; genus Marinobacter; species Marinobacter alkalisoli. The sequence goes on from NZ_JBJJLC010000010.1 coordinate 45,967, forward strand.
AACCTGCTGGATGAACCGGTTGGCTTCCGTCAGAAACTACAAGCCAGAGCCCATAACCGGGATGGAATCAAAGCATTCGAATCCGGCGACCTGGAAGCCGCTATTGATGAATTCTCGGGTGCGCTCGCTATCGTGCCAGCGCACGCCGCACTCAACCTGAATCTGGTTCAGGTCCTTATGAAAAAGCACGCGGATGTCGAGAACGATCCACAGTTATTGCAGCGGTGCCAGCAACACCTGGACAGACTTGCCAGCTTGCCGGAACAGCATCGGCAATATCGTCGTTATCTCGCATTAAGCAAAAAACTGAAAGGAATGATGGCATGAACAAGATGTCTGACCAAGGTACCGATAGTTCCAGAGACAATCATATCGACTTTTCCATGGTTCTGGCTTCCGCTGTCCATGACATGAAAAATTCCCTTGGCATGTTGCTGAACTCCCTGGATGAATTACGGACAGACTACGCTGACAGCATGAGTGAATCCTCCCGTTTCAACACCCTGCAATACGAAGCAGAACGCATGCACAACGATCTCGTTCAACTGCTTGGTATTTACCGGCTTGGTGAAAACAACCTGTCAGCACACATCGAAGAGCATTTTGTGCCGGGTTTCCTGTCAGATCACCTCGCCCGTCACACGCCTTTGCTGGAAGGGCTTGGACTTGAATACTCTGTAGAGGCGGATGATATCAATGGCTTTTTTGACGATGACCTGCTGACCGGGGTACTGAATAACACCATCAACAATGCCATCCGATACACCAAAAGCCGAATACGGCTGACCGCTGGCGAAAAAGATGGGTATCTGGTGATCGGTGTTGAAGACGACGGCGAGGGTTATCCAGAAACGATGCAGCATAATGGAACCCCGAACTTCAAATCCCTGGACTTCAAAAGCGGAAGCACCAGTCTTGGGCTGTTTTTCGCATCTTCGGTCGCCAGACTGCACAGCGAGGGGGAGCGCACAGGCTCTATCCGGCTACATAACGGTGGTAGTTTTGGTGGCGGGGTGTTTGAGATCTGGCTGCCTTAAAGCCGCCTGTCGACGGGTTTTCTTTCAGGCAATAAAAAACCCCAACATCAAGGATGCTGGGGTTTTCGGTATTAGGAGCCTGACGATGACCTACTCTCACATGGGCAACGCCACACTACCATCGGCGCAGGTCTGTTTCACTTCTGAGTTCGGGATGGGATCAGGTGGTTCCAGACCGCTATGGTCGTCAGGCAAAACGGTTGATCACTGGGTGGACGAGATGGAACGTGTGTCTTTCGACTGTGATATCGATTTCGTTGCGTTATCCGCAATTGTCTTGGGTGTTATATAGTCAAGCCTCACGAGCAATTAGTATCGGTTAGCTCAACGCCTCGCAGCGCTTACACACCCGACCTATCAACGTCCTGGTCTTGAACGGCTCTTCAGGGACCTCAAGGGTCCAGGGAGATCTCATCTTGGAAGGGGCTTCCCGCTTAGATGCTTTCAGCGGTTATCCTGTCCGAACATAGCTACCGGGCAATGCGTCTGGCGACACAACCCGAACACCAGCGGTTCGTCCACTCCGGTCCTCTCGTACTAGGAGCAGCTTTCCTCAAATCTCCAACGTCCACGGCAGATAGGGACCGAACTGTCTCACGACGTTCTAAACCCAGCTCGCGTACCACTTTAAATGGCGAACAGCCATACCCTTGGGACCGGCTTCAGCCCCAGGATGTGATGAGCCGACATCGAGGTGCCAAACACCGCCGTCGATGTGAACTCTTGGGCGGTATCAGCCTGTTATCCCCGGAGTACCTTTTATCCGTTGAGCGATGGCCCTTCCATACAGAACCACCGGATCACTATGACCTACTTTCGTACCTGCTCGACGTGTCTGTCTCGCAGTTAAGCGGGCTTGTGCCATTACACTAACCGCACGATGTCCGACCGTGCTTAGCCCACCTTTGTGCTCCTCCGTTACGCTTTGGGAGGAGACCGCCCCAGTCAAACTACCCACCACACAGTGTCCTCATCCCCGATCAGGGGACCAAGTTAGAACCTCAAACATGTCAGGCTGGTATTTCAAGGTTGGCTCCACGAGAACTGGCGTTCTCGCTTCAAAGCCTCCCAGCTATCCTACACAAACATGCTCAAAGTTCACTGTGAAGCTATAGTAAAGGTTCACGGGGTCTTTCCGTCTAGCCGCGGATACACCGCATCTTCACGGCGATTTCAATTTCACTGAGTCTCGGGTAGAGACAGCGCCCCCATCGTTACGCCATTCGTGCAGGTCGGAACTTACCCGACAAGGAATTTCGCTACCTTAGGACCGTTATAGTTACGGCCGCCGTTTACCGGGGCTTCGATCAAGAGCTTCGCACGAATGCTAACCCCATCAATTAACCTTCCGGCACCGGGCAGGCGTCACACCGTATACGTCCACTTTCGTGTTAGCACAGTGCTGTGTTTTTAATAAACAGTCGCAGGGGCCTGGTATCTTCGACCGGCTTCCGCTCCACCCGCAGGGGCTTCACGTACATACCGGCGTGCCTTCTCCCGAAGTTACGGCACCATTTTGCCTAGTTCCTTTACCCGAGTTCTCTCAAGCGCCTTGGTATTCTCTACCTGACCACCTGTGTCGGTTTGGGGTACGGTCTCGAATCACCTGAAGCTTAGAAGATTTTCCTGGAAGCAGGGCATCAATGACTTCCCGCTCGCATGAGCAGTCGTCGTCGCGTCTCAGGATTGAGGACCCGGATTTGCCTAAGTCCTCTCCCTACTCGCTTAAACCGGGACAACCGTCGCCCGGCTCACCTAGCCTTCTCCGTCTCTCCATCGCAGTGATCCAAGGTACGGGAATATTAACCCGTTTCCCATCGACTACACCTTTCGGTCTCGCCTTAGGGGCCGACTCACCCTGCGCCGATTAGCGTTGCGCAGGAACCCTTGGTCTTCCGGCGTGGGAGTTTTTCACTCCCATTGTCGTTACTCATGTCAGCATTCGCACTTCTGATACCTCCAGCATGCTTCTCAACACACCTTCGCAGGCTTACAGAACGCTCCCCTACCCCGCATACAAAGTATGCAGCCGCAGCTTCGGTGACCAGTTTGAGCCCCGTTACATCTTCCGCGCAGGCCGACTCGACTAGTGAGCTATTACGCTTTCTTTAAAGGATGGCTGCTTCTAAGCCAACCTCCTAGCTGTCTGAGCCTTCCCACATCGTTTCCCACTTAACTGGTACTTGGGGACCTTAGCTGGCGGTCTGGGTTGTTTCCCTCTTCACGATGGACGTTAGCACCCACCGTGTGTCTCCCGGATAGTACTCACAGGTATTCGGAGTTTGCATCGGGTTGGTAAGTCGGGATGACCCCCTAGCCGAAACAGTGCTCTACCCCCTGTGGTATTCGTCCGAGGCGCTACCTAAATAGCTTTCGGGGAGAACCAGCTATCTCCGGGCTTGATTAGCCTTTCACTCCGATCCACAAGTCATCCCCTGGCTTTTCAACGACAGTGGGTTCGGTCCTCCAGTTGATGTTACTCAACCTTCAACCTGCTCATGGATAGATCGCCCGGTTTCGGGTCTATGCCCAGCGACTAAATCGCCCTATTCAGACTCGGTTTCCCTACGGCTCCCCTATACGGTTAACCTCGCCACTGAACATAAGTCGCTGACCCATTATACAAAAGGTACGCCGTCACGGAACAAGTCCGCTCCGACTGCTTGTACGCATACGGTTTCAGGATCTATTTCACTCCCCTCACAGGGGTTCTTTTCGCCTTTCCCTCACGGTACTGGTTCACTATCGGTCAGTCAGGAGTATTTAGCCTTGGAGGATGGTCCCCCCATGTTCAGACAGGATGTCTCGTGTCCCGTCCTACTCGATTTCACTGGACTCAGGTTTCGGATACGGGGCTATCACCCACTATGGCGGCTCTTTCCAGGGCCTTCTCCTACCAGTTGTCCAGCTTAAGGGCTGGTCCCCGTTCGCTCGCCGCTACTGAGGGAATCTCGGTTGATTTCTTTTCCTTCGGGTACTTAGATGTTTCAGTTCCCCGAGTTCGCCCCGTACGGCTATGTATTCACCGCACGGTACCGACCCGAAAGTCGGTGGGTTTCCCCATTCAGAGATGTCCGGATCACAGCTCGTTTGCCAGCTCCCCGAACCTTATCGCAGGCTTCCACGTCTTTCATCGCCTCTGACTGCCAAGGCATCCACCGTATGCGCTTAGTTGCTTGACTATATAACCCCAAGACAACTGA